>CAXNHG010000126.1:0-3680 GCA_964202085.1 Polynucleobacter sp.
TGGCGCATGATCCAAAAACTGGCCATCAAACGACCCTTGGCTGAGCAATAGCCTGCAAAACGATTCTGTTGATGGGGAAGTGCAATCGAACCCACGGGGACGTTGGCGATGGACTTCACACTGTTGGTCAGTTGGTTTTGTAGAAAATCAACGGCGTCTGCCCCAATCACGCTGATACAAGACCAGTCTTTCAGAGGGGTGAAGCAGGTATTCAAGTTGTTATTGCTTGTTTGCGACATATTCTGGTTTTTTGTTTGCTTATCAATAAGCTTTTATCATAGTGCCTATGAACTTTGTTTATATACCTAATTTTATTAAGTTTTTACTCAAGCTAACTCTGATAGGCGGATTGGCCATTGCGCTGTTCATTGCTTATGTGGCTTTCATGGCGCCAGCGGTTCCCAAGGACCCATCAGCTACATCACAAAATAATGCTCAGAGTGTACTCAGGGTAAAGATTAATCCAAAATCAAATGTATCCAGCGTGGCCAATCAAATGGCTGCCCAAGGTCTTGAAGTATCTGTTTGGCGGGTGCAATTGGTGGCCAGATCATTTTTCTTGGCAAAGAATTTGAAGGCAGGGGTTTATGACTTTCCCAAGGGGTCGAGCTTGGCCTCTGTTCTATCCCAAATGGCCCGAGGGGACAGCGTCAAACTCAGCGTGACTTTGGTTGATGGGTGGACCTTTGCGCAATTTAAAGCGGCGATTGACGCTCAGCCTGAGTTAAAGAAAGAGGCCAAGGCGTGGTCAAGCAAACAGTTGCTGAGTAAGTTAGAGGCCAAAGAAGCTCATCCTGAGGGTTTGTTTTTCCCGAACACCTATGTTTATGAACCAGGTGAATCGGATGTATCGATTTATCAAAAAGCATACCGTGCTATGCAAAATCATTTGAATGATGCATGGAGCAAGCGCCAAGAGGGTTCACCGATCAAATCACCTTACGACCTCTTGAAGCTGGCCTCCATCATTGAGAAGGAAACAGGACACCCAGATGATCGTGGTTTGGTGTCAGCAGTATTCAATAACCGCATGAAAATAGGCATGAAGCTTCAAACTGACCCCACCATCATTTATGGCATGGGCGCATCGTTTGATGGCAATTTGAGAAAAAAAGATCTATTAAAAGACGGTCCTTACAATTCTTATACGCGCTATGGTTTGCCGCCCACACCAATTGCCATACCTGGCAAGAATTCTTTACTAGCAGCGGCTCAGCCCAGCAGCACAAAAGCCATTTACTTTGTCGCTAAAGGTGATGGCAGAAGCGCTTTTTCAGAGACTCTTGTAGCGCATAATGAAGCTGTTAGAAAGTATCAGTTAAAAAAGTAATCGCCCAGTAAACCTATATTTACCCATGTCTCTTTTCACACATTCCAATAATGCGCCAGGCTTATTCATCACCTTTGAAGGTATTGATGGAGCTGGTAAAAGCACGCACATTCAGGCATTTTCTGAGGAATTAGGTAAAAAATACCCTCAGTATGAGATTGTTCTGACCCGTGAACCGGGCGGTACTGCCTTGGGTGAGAAGTTACGAGAGATTCTGTTGCATCACTCCATGCATCTCGAGACAGAGGCCTTACTGATGTTTGCAGCCAGAAGAGAGCATTTGGCTACTGTGATTGAGCCGGCATTGGCGGCGGGCAAGATTGTGATTTCTGATCGTTTCACGGATGCTAGTTTTGCCTACCAAGGTGGTGGGCGTGGTTTAGATTTGGCCAAGCTGTATGAGCTCGAAGTATGGGTTCAGATGCGTTTATCTGACGATTGTCATAGAGAAGGAGCTGAGAAGCGTTATGTCTTGCAACCAGACCTGACTTTCTTATTCGATCTTCCCAGCAAAACAGCGGAATCACGTCGCAGCGCTGCTCGTGATCCGGATAAGTTTGAACAACTCAATACCGACTTTTTTGAAAAAGTCAGACTCGAAGACCTGCGCCGCGCCAAAGATGATGCTGCCAGATTTTTCTTAATTGATGCTAGTCAAAGCAAAGAGGCTATCTGGAAGATGCTTCAAGAATCAATTGTAAATATATGATTAATATTGATATATTTATCATATATTTTAACTATAACGCCCCATATAATCATTGCCTATGAAGCAATCTCTGTACCCTTGGTTTGAGCAAGCATGGTCTGAGTTGAATCTGACCAATATGCCTCATGCCATTTTGTTGCATGGACAAACCGGGATTGGCAAGATGGATTTCGCCCTTCATTTGGCCAAAGCCCTGATCTGCGAAACCACACAAGCTCAAAAGCCTTGTTGTCAGTGTGAAGCTTGTCATTGGTTTGATAAGGGTAACCATCCTGACTTTTTAGGAATTGTTCCTGAGAACCAAGCTCATTTATTGCCGCATGAAGAAATGGCAGGGGATGATGGTCTAGAAGAAAAACCCAAAAAAGGCAGGAAAAAAGTCGAAGATGACCCTGAGAAAGCGGATAAAAAACTCAGTGCTGTAATCAAAGTGGAGCAAATCAGAGAGGCTTTGGACGGCATCACTATTTCGCCTCATCGGGGTGTACAGCGGGTGGTTTTGATCAATCCAGTTGAAACCTTGAACCCAGTCTCTGCCAACACCTTGTTAAAGACGCTTGAAGAACCTCCCGAGAGTACCCTGTTTATCTTGGTCAGTGATCGTTTGGATCGCATCATGCCAACGATTCGTTCTCGTTGCCGACTACTTGCGTTAGGAAGACCATCGGCCGAAGTGTCTTTGGCTTGGTTGACTTCAGAAGTTGCAGTAGCTGGCATCAAAGAGAGTCAGGCGGAGATTGAAAAAATATTAAGTGAGTCCGGTGGGGCGGTGATGGATGCCAGAGATCGCTTATTGGGTTTATCTGGAGCAGGGGAATCAGCTCAAGAGATTGCTGAGCCACTCCTTAAAGCTTTGAGTGAGGGCTATCAAATCAATTGGCTACAAACGGCTGAAGCAATCCACAAAGCTCCGATGTCTCAACTATTGGTGACCTTGGAGCGTTGGACTGCTGATTTGATGAGTCAACAAAATACAGGTCGGATTCGCTATTACCCATCTAGGCGCGCGTCCTTAGAAACATGTTCTAAAAACGCTAGAAGTCATAAACTGTCTGATTATTGGAAGGTCCTATTGAACGCCAGACGCCATGAGCTGCACGCTTTGGCAAATCGGGTTCAAATAGAAGCTCTCTTGATTCGTTATCAAGAAATTTTTAAAGATTAACTGGAAGTACTCACTATATGTTCGTTGATTCTCATTGCCATCTGGATTTCCCAGAATTCACGGAAGACTTGCCGAATATTCTGGCGCGCATGAAAGAAGCCAAAGTGCAAAATGCTTTGTGCATTTCTGTGGACATGCCTGACTTTCCCAATGTCTTAGCTTTGGCTGAAGCGCACGATCATTTGTTTGCCACGGTTGGTACCCATCCTGATTATGAAGACACTCCAGAGCCAACGGTTGAGCAATTGGTTGAGTTGGCACAGCATCCTAAAATATTGGCCATGGGAGAAACGGGCCTTGATTACTATCGCATGGGAGACAAAACCTATGAAGAGATGGAATGGCAACGTGAGCGTTTTCGAACTCACATTCGCGCAGCTCTGAAGGTCAAGAAGCCTTTGATCATTCACACACGCTCTGCTTCTGAAGACACCATCAAGATCCTTAAAGAAGAGGGTGCCAGTAAAGTAGCAGGG
>CAXNHG010000127.1:0-3669 GCA_964202085.1 Polynucleobacter sp.
TCCTCGCTCAAAACCCTCATGCTGTATTTCGTCATTATGAATGATGGTACAGGTTTTATTTTTATAAATATCCCATGAGTTCCATTCTTCTTGAAACTTCGCAAATGAATGTTGGTCAAAGAGTTCAATGATTTCAGCCAGTTCTTTGAGTATCGCGAACCATAAAACATCAGCATCAATAGCCTTAACTTGGCTGATCTGATCTAGGCCGGCAATTGGGCGCTGGATGTTGTTTTCCAGATCTGAAGTTACAGTCAAATTAATCCCAATACCAATCACTATCCAAGTTGACTGAGTTGCGTCTAATTGACCGCCCTCCAAGAGCACGCCAGCCAATTTTTTATTATTGAAAAAAATATCATTGGGCCATTTAAGACCTAAGCCCAGTTTTTTTAAGTCTTCTTGAGAAATTTCGCTGGCTTTACTGATGCTTTTGATCACGGCAAGTCCGCAAACAAGGCTTAATCCTGATAGTTCAGAAATATTTTTTTTGAAAGGGTAGGCAACTGAGAATGTCAGAGCTTGGTGAGGGTGGCTGATCCAAGATCTTCCAAGGCGACCTTTGCCAGATGTTTGTGTGATGGTTTTTCTGGCGATGGGCTCCCATAGTTGACTCGCTCGCCACCGAGCCATCAAGTCATCGTTGGTTGAAGAACTTTGATCAACACTTTCTAGGATCCAATTTATCGCCATATCAATATTGTAGGTACTATGTGGTTATGACAGGGAATTTTCAAAGACCTCAACGCCTTAATTGGCCTGATTTGCCGATGCCAACCGCAAGGGTGGCATGCTTTTCTTATATTTTGTTGATTATTTACGCCAGTATTTATCCATTTAATTTCAATATCAGTGTGGGCGCCACTTACTTAGATTGGATCCTTGCGCCCATTCCTCAGTACATCACATCATTTGATGTATTCGCCAATATTTTGGGATACTTGCCCTTGGGATTTTTAATTGTTTTTGCTATCTATCCTCGCCTGAAAACCTATCGCGCACTGTTATTGTCAATCATCATTGGCGCTTTACTATCTGCAGGCTTGGAATCTCTACAGACTTGGTTGGTCACTCGAATACCCAGTAATGTTGATTGGTGGGCAAATATATCTGGTGTGGCAATAGGTGCACTCATCGCCATCACCTTAGACCCCGCCTGGCTTTCTGGAAGTGTTTTTCAAAGAAAAAGGGTTGAATGGTTTGGAGTTCGATCCAGCGGCATTTTGTTGTTAATGGCATTTCCCTGGGCGCAAATTTATCCCCAGGCAGCATGGCTAGCCATGGGTGGTCTTGCGACCAAGTGGCCCGATTCAATTCTTTGGACAAGTACGTTTAACTTTGCCACCATTGAAATCGCCACAACCATGTTGGCTTGGATTTTTGCTGGTATCAGCATCGCATTGACCATGCGCAAGGATGCACCAAAATTAGCGCTGTTATTTTTTTTACTGATAACAACGATTATTTTGAAAGCTTTATTTTCAGGAATGCAGTTTGGGGCTGATAAAAGCTTCGCATGGTTAACGCCGCCTGCATTGTGGGGAATGATATTTTCAACAATTCTATTGTTTGGTGCTTTGCAATTGAATAGAGTGTATTTATATTTGGTTGGTATTTGCGCCTTACTGGGAATGCTCTTCTTGGTTAATTTTTTGCCACAAAACCCATACTATGTAGTCACCATACAAGAGTGGCGCCAAGGTCGTTTGCTGCACTTTAATCATTTGATGTCGTGGCTAGCTTGGATTTGGCCGGTGGCAGCGTGCTTATCTTTAATAAAAGGCTTGAAACTCAAGTCGTCTATATAATTTTCAACATGAGCCACTTTAAATATCACTTATTCTTTTGTTTGAACCAGCGTGAAAACGGTAAAGACTGTTGTGCCCAGCACAACGCTCAAGGCCTATTTGAGCATGCCAAGCTTCGTTGTAAGGAGCTGGGTTTGTCAGGCGAGGGCAAAGTGAGGGTTAATAAGGCGGGGTGTTTGGACCGCTGTGCTCATGGTCCTGTGATGGTTGTTTACCCAGAGGGAATTTGGTACACCGCTATTGATCAAAGCGACATTGATGAAATCATTGATACCCATTTTGGTAAAGGCCAAGTGGTTGATCGGTTAAGGATTGATTAGGTGAATCGAACCATCAAAATTCATTTGAAGGGGCCAGCTGGAATCATTGAAGCATCTTTGGATTTACCAGGGGGTTTGAAGCACGATCCGGCAAATTTTCGTCCCAGGGGTATCGCGTTGGTGGCGCACCCACACCCACTTCTGGGCGGTACGATGGATAACAAGGTGGCGCAAACTTTGGCGCGTACTTTTGCGCAATTAAATTATGTGACTGTCAGGCCAAACTTCAGGGGCGTTGGTGCATCTGAGGGTGTTCACGACGATGGCAAAGGTGAAACTCAAGATTTATTAGCTGTCATTGCCTGGATGAAAGATTCTTTTGGTTGGCAAGAGAGTCCTGAGTTAGAAGGACAGGGCTGGCCATTATTGGTTGCCAAATTGCCTTTGTTGATTGCGGGCTTTTCTTTTGGTAGTTATGTCAGCAGTTATGTTGTGAAGCATTTAGAAGAAATCAACATGTCGCCTGAGCGCTTGATCATGGTGGGTTCAGCAACAGGTAAGTGGGATGTTGCGCCAGTTCCTAAGAACACGATTGTGATACATGGTGAAGTGGATGATGTGATTCCTCTGACCAGTGTTTTAGATTGGGCCAGACCTCAAGAGTTGACTGTTCAAGTGATACCAGGAGCTGACCATTTTTTCCACCGCAAACTACATTGCATCCGAGATTTGATCGTGAGCGCTTTTCATGGACAATCCGATCCTCGAAGTAATCATTGAGCATGGATATTCCAACAAAAGAATCTCTTATCAAGTACCCGTGTGACTTTCCCATCAAAGTCATGGGTAAGTCTGTGCCTGGTTATCAAGAAGCAGTTCAAAATATTGTTTTACAGTTTGATAAAAATTTTGATACCACCACTACTGAATGCAGGCCATCAAAAAACGGTAATTACTTGGGTTTAACAGTGACAGTGCATGTCAAAAGCCGTGAGCAATTAGATGAGCTCTATAGAACCCTATCGACCCACCCCATGGTCAGTGTTGTTTTATAAGAATGACCATCATCATCCGCCAATTGGGTTTGCAGGAATATTTGCCAACATTTGAGGCAATGAAAAACTTTACGGCGCAACGCTCAACTGATACACCTGATGAGCTTTGGGTTTTGCAGCATCCTCCAACTTACACATTGGGCCAGGCTGGCGATGCAGCACACTTACTTCAGCCAAATACACAAATACCTTTAATACCAATTGATCGAGGTGGTCAGATCACTTATCACGGCCCTGGGCAATTAATCATTTATCTATTATTGGATTTACGGCGCAGGCGCCTATTCGTTCGAGAATTGGTGTACTGCATCGAACAAGCAATCATTGATACCCTAGCAGATTTTGACATTGTGAGCCAAAGAAAAGCAGGGGCACCAGGTATCTACCTGGCCAATGAGCAATCAATCCCTGCAGAGCTCCAAGGGGCAAAAATTGCTGCTTTGGGGCTTAAAGTGACCAAGCAATGTTGTTATCATGGTCTAGCGCTTAATGTGGATATGGATTTAGCGCCATTTTCATCTATCAACCCCTGTGGTTATGAGGGTT
>CAXNHG010000128.1:0-3662 GCA_964202085.1 Polynucleobacter sp.
AAACCTGGTGAGAATGCAATTTCAGCATTTTTCACAGCCATCAAGCCATCCAGAATCAATTGGTCAAAGCTGCCGTTGAAGTTACCACGGCGGTACAAAGTACCTTCAGTCACGGCAAGTTTCTCACCCAACTTAGTTTCGTAAGGAGCGCGAATCTTATCAATCAGTTTGCTCATCGCTGCATCAGCAGGAATCATGTCAGAGAATATTGGCAATAACTTGTAACGGAAATCGGCAATCTTGCCACCAACCACTTTGAAATCCAATACGCCCAAGTATTTACTGTTTGAGCCAGCGTTGGTTACCAATGTAACGCCACCTGAGTTCTTTACTTTGATTGGTGTTGGAACACCATCATGCGTGTGGCCACCCATGATGGCATCGATACCAGTCACACGACTGGCCATCTTCAAGTCCACGTCCATACCGTTGTGAGACAAAACGATCACAACTTTGGCACCTTTGGCGCGAACTTCGTTCACCATTTTTTGCATGTTATCTTCTTGAATACCGAAGGTCCAGTTAGCTACCATGTATCGCGGATTAGCAATCGGGGTGTATGGGAAAGCCTGGCCAATCACAGCCACTTTCACACCATTCATTTCGCGAATCACATAAGGATCAAATACCTGATCACCGAAGTCATTGGTTTTGATGTTTTGAGCCAAAAATGAGATCTTGCCTTTGAAATCTTTTTCAACAATCTCTTTCACACGATCTTCACCAAGGGTCATCTCCCAGTGCGGTGTCATGATGTCTACGCCTAAAGCTAAACATGCATCTACCATGTCTTGACCATTGTTCCATAAAGCTGTGCCCG
The DNA here is from genome assembly GCA_964202085.1 of Polynucleobacter sp. Classification (GTDB taxonomy): domain Bacteria; phylum Pseudomonadota; class Gammaproteobacteria; order Burkholderiales; family Burkholderiaceae; genus Polynucleobacter. The sequence goes on from CAXNHG010000128.1 coordinate 821, forward strand.
AACCTTGCCATGTATCCCCACCATCTAACAACAAAGCTCCCGGACGATTGCTCTTCATCTTCTTGATCAAGGTGGCCAAGTGCGCGAAACCACCCACCTTACCGTAGGTGGCAGCAGCTTTTTCAAAGTTCAAATATGTGAAGGCATGCGCCTCTAATGTATTGGGCTTAATATTGTGAGCTTTCAATAAATGCTCACCCACCAAGTGAGGTGTCTTGCCAAACTGATCACCGAAGCCCAAGTTCACATCAGGCTCGCGGAAGTAGATTGGTTTTAATTGTGCATGACAGTCAGTGAAATGTAGAAAGTGCACATTACCAAAGCGAGGTAAATCATAAAACTTGCTGGCTGCTGATTGAGCTTGCGCGTAATCAGTATTAAGGGCCATGCCACCCGCTGAAGCAACTGCTAGTACCTGTAAAAACTCTCTACGATTCATTGACATAAAAAACCTTTTTAAAAAATAAAAAGACCGCCCATTTCAGAAGAAATAGCGGCCCCACTTAATGCAAATTACTGATTAACTGGTGATGCTGGATCCAACAAAAGAGCCATCACGTCACGCATTTGATCCTCTGTTAACAACTTGTAGTGGCCCATGCGAGGCATATTGCTGCATGCGTTGTAGGCTTTAGAGTTATAAATTTTGCCCCAGGTATATTGAACCACTGCATCAGTGTTCCCGCGAACTTTGCCGTAGTTCCAAAGTGATGGGCCAATGTTGCCGTGAGAAATTTCTTTCTTGTTGATCTGGTGACAGTTATAGCAACCACCACCATTTGGCGTGCCAGCTTTATCTGTCCAAGTAGCGCCGCGACCACTTTGAGCAATCTTCTCGCCCTCTTTCCAATCGCCTAGATACTTGCCATCAGCAGGTTGCTTGATGGTGGCCATGTTGGCCTTTTCAATCGCTTCGCGTTTTTTAGGATCGCCCTTGCCCGCAAGTGCAGCAAGATCAGAGCAAAACTTTTGCGTGTCATCACGCTCCAAACGATCCATGCCAGCCTGACCATTCGCTTTGAAGCTGGCGTTATGATCTTTTTCAAACTTACTTTGAGCCATCACAGTAGTTGAGGTTGCCACGACTAGTGCAGCTGAAATCATTAAATATAATTTTTTCATTATTTTGTCTCCCGCGACTTAGCGCTTCAATCCTGGTGTATTAACCACGCCATCTTTGGCTTTTGCGCCCATGTAAACAGATAAGGCAATGGTCACGTCTGATGTGTAAATTGGCTCAGGGAAGCGCTGTTGGCGGTAGCAGTCATTTAAACGACGCTGCATAGTCCAAAAGCTTCCGCTTGATACACGATACGCTGGCCAGTAACCAAATCCTAAAGCTGCGCCTTTTTGCTCAGTGATGTTTGGTAAGTCTTGCAAACGAATGCGCTTACCATCTTCAGCATGGCAAGATGCACATGAGAAGTCCATTGGGCCACCCTGGAAGAAGAAGGCCTTCTCGCCCATGGCGTACATTTCTTTTTCTTTTGGATGCTTCATAGGCAAATTAATTTTCATGCCTTTTGATGCGGTCACCACATAAGCAACAACTGCTTCAACATCTTTGCGCTTACCTTTTTCAAAGCCAGCGTTGATGATTTCTTTGGCATCATAGCCTTGTAACTTTTCCATACACGTGATGACGCGTGACTCTAAGTCTTGCACTTTATTCGTATCTTTAAAGTACCGAGGTAATTCAGCTGAAGCCCCTTTCACAACGCCTGACCCCTTTCCAAGATCACATTTTTCAAGGCTGGCATTCTTAGGACCCATGGGCTTTGACCAAATGTCTTCACCAGCTGCTTCGTATAGCTCAGCTGGATTGCCATCAGCAATCATTTCACGGTATTTGGCAATATCATCAGTGGCGCTTTGGGCAAAGGCTATACCTGCAGCCATGCTTAAGGAAACTAATAAAGCACTTTTTATAGCTTTTTTCATTATCTGCTCCTCAAATGAACAAAAGCCCGTCAATTTGTATTTGGCGGGCTTCTTATTTTATATTAGCTAATTTTTGCTTTGTCTGTACGGTTGTCATTCTTGTTATCAACCCAAGAAATAGTTACTTCATCACCCTTGGCACCACCCTTGAACTTAAAGTTCAAAAATGGGTCTTTAGATATGGCTGGACCAAACTCACCCTGGAACACTTGCTTGCCTTTGCAAGTAGCTGTGATGGTTGTGATGAAGTGAGCTGGAATAGTCTTACCAGCTGAATCTTTACGTTGACCAGTTTCCATGTCGTGTTTCATCAACACTTTAACGTCAACAATACCATCAGTCTCTTGGGCACGTCCGCGCATTGGATCTGCCATTTTTATTTCCTTTCAGTACAAATATGATTAGTTAAATAAATTGTGTGAGGGGGGAATTAACCGCCGCAACCACCCAAAGTAACTTTAACTTCTTTAGTAGACACAAACCACTTGCCATCAGCCTTCACCAAAGCGTGAACATTAGAGGTTTGACCCATCTTCACGCGTGAAGCCACAAATGGCTCTGTATCTGCTGACATCATGAATTGAGCAGCCAATGCATTTGGGTTCTTCTCAACCAAAATAGCGATTTGTTGTGTTTTTGGCATGGTTGTTGTCACGCCCACAGGCACAACCGCACCGTTTTCAGCAATGTCAGGGGCATTGATTGTGATCGCGCCAGACTTATCTGCTGATGAACCGCCCAATGCCTTGAGCACATCATCCAATGACTTGCCGTCAAAAGCAACCTTATTCCAAGTTGCAGCTTCCGCTTGAGAAATAAGGCCTGTTGCAGCCATCAAACCGATTACCGCTGTTAATCGCAGTGCTTCACGACGTTTTAGGTTCATACGAACTCCTTCTAA
>CAXNHG010000129.1:0-3649 GCA_964202085.1 Polynucleobacter sp.
AGAATGCGGCTTCACTTTGGGCGATTTCGTTTTCATGGTGAGGGAACTGCAGGTCTGCACCACCGCCGTGGATGTCAAAATGCTTGCCCAAGAGCTCACAACTCATGGCAGAGCATTCAATGTGCCAACCCGGTCGACCAAGGCCCCAAGGAGATTCCCATTTGGTATCAGCGGGCTCATCGGCTTTGGCAGTTTTCCATAGGACAAAGTCCAAAGGGTCTTGCTTGCCGCCGGCAATCGCCACCCGTTCTCCAGCTATTAGATCATCCAATAACTTACCTGACAGCTGACCATAGTTCTTGAAGTTTCTAACGGCGTAGTTAACATCGCCCTGCTCTACCTGATAAGCATAGTTCTTATCCATCAAGCGCGTGATGATGTTTTGCATCTGAGGGACATAATCAGTGGCCCTTGGCTCATGTGTGGGCCGCTCAATTCCCAAAGCATCCGCATCTTCATGCATGGCTTGAATGAAACGATCGGTCAGCGCTTTGATGGTTTCTTTGTTTTCTACTGCACGCTTGATGATTTTGTCATCGATGTCTGTGATGTTTCTGACATAGGTCACTTCCATGCCAGAGGCTCTTAACCAACGTTGCACCATGTCAAACACCACCATCACCCGAGCGTGACCAATGTGACAAAAGTCGTAAACAGTCATGCCGCAAACATAGAGCTTTACTTTGCCTGGCTCAATGGGCTTGAATATTTCTTTGTGGCGCGTCAGGGTGTTAAAAATATGAAGCATATTAAAGCGTGAGATTTCTGTTTATTTCTTTTGATGATTTCTGGTGGTTAATTCTTTTGATGATTTGGCGATTGTTCTGTTGTGATTTTAATGAAATCACTTTCATTACGGTGTTAATTAGGGCAATATCTTAGAAATACTCCAGCGGTCTGGCGATTTGTTAGACTGATTGATGAGTATAGCTAATTCGATGTCGTATCTGCTTTAAAATCACCCTATTCCTTCGATCCCGGACCCGTTTTATGAAAATGCTTTTCCAGAAAAGTCCTTCCCTGCAGCAAGTGGCCCTCGGGGTTCTTTGTTTTCTATCGGCACAGACTGTGTTGGCTCAAGCGGTTCCGCCACCAACGAGCTTGACTGCACCGAAAGTGAGCCGCTCGGATATCGCTGCCAAATCAGATCCTTCACCCTTTGAAAACAATCCAAACGCTGTTCAATCTGCGCAAATGCAACCCTCATTGGCCACGCCCTTCATTGTTTTACAAAGAGTGCCAGAGCCCAAGAATAAAAATGCGATTCCCCAAGATATCTACAACTTGATCACCAGCAAGAAGTTGCCAGAAGCGATTGTTGCGATTGATAAGGAGTTAGGCGTTAATCCTCGCAATGTGCAGTTGCGTTTTGTGCGCTCAAGAATTCAGATCGAAATGGGCCAAATTGATTTAGCCAAAAAGACACTTTTAGAGATCACCCAACAATTCCCAGAATTGCCTGAGCCATACAACAATTTGGCCGTGCTTGAAGCTCAAAGCGGTGACCTTAATCAAGCCAAAGAGTATTTAGAGTTAGCCCTCAAGGTTCAACCCACTTTCGCAACGGCATTAGCGAACTTGGGTGATGTCTACACGCGCTTGGCTTCTAGATCCTATGGCAAAGCAGTGCAAATCGATCGCAGACTGATTGATAGTCGCCGCAAGATGAAATTGGCTGAAGATATTCTGAAATAATTAGTTGTGATGCGTCCAAATATATTGATTTGGCTGCGGGTTTAGCTTTGATTGGTTTTTTGATTTAGCTTTGGTTTTTACTTTAGTTTTTTAGTTTCTTTTATTTTTAACTCCGGGAATCAATCCCTCATTACATGGAGAAGGACGTAGCATGGCAAAAGTGCAATTAAATACCAGCATGGGCAACATCACATTGACCTTGAATGATGAATTAGCGCCCATATCGACTGAAAACTTTTTAGATTATGTTCGCTCTGGTCATTACGACGGCACGATTTTTCATCGCGTGATTGCTAATTTCATGGTTCAAGGCGGCGGCATGACTGCTGGTATGAAAGAAAAACCAACCAGAACCACGATTGAAAACGAAGCTGATAATGGTTTGCAGAATAGTCGTGGTAGTGTGGCAATGGCCAGAACCAGCGATCCTCACTCAGCCAGCTCCCAGTTTTTTATCAACGTTGTTGATAATACTTTTTTAAACTTCTCTGCGCCAACCTCTCAAGGCTGGGGTTATGCCGTGTTCGGGGAAGTGAGCGAAGGCATGGATGTGGTTGATGCAATACGCCAAGTTAAAACAAGCAGCTCAGGCTTTCATCAAGATGTGCCCAAGGAAGATGTCACCATCATCACGGCGACTATCCTAGAAGAGTAATCATGCACGCGAGCGCTCTGTTCATTTCTGATCTTCATTTAACGCCATCAATGCCCAGAACGGCAGAGAGGTTTTTTGAATTTCTAGAAAAAGAGGCTCGCACCCATGAGGCTTTGTTTATTTTGGGTGATTTGTTTGAGTTTTGGGTGGGTGATGATGCCAAGGCAAGATCACCCTTTCATCAAGCAGTCGCTCAAAAAATCAGGACGCTCAAACAGCAAGGCACCAAGGTTTACTTCATGCATGGCAACCGAGATTTTTTACTTGGTGAGGCCTATGCACAAAAAGCAGATATGGAAGTTTTGAGAGATCCACAAGTTGTCACGATTGCTGAGCAAACATGGTTACTCACCCACGGTGACGCATTGTGTACGGCTGATAAGAGCTATCAACGCTTTCGATCAGTAGTGAGAAGTGGGTTTGTACAAAAATTATTTTTGATGTTGCCAACCTCTGTGCGAGTCAGTATTGCGAGTTCATTGCGCAGCAACAGCACGGCCAAGTATCACCGTGCTCAACGTTTTACACCAGATGTGATTCAGGTCAAAGGTGATGTGGCCATCACTGCAACCGCCAGTTTGGTATCCATGACCAATTGTCAAAGAATGATCCATGGGCACACCCATCGTCCTGGTTATCACGAAGAGTCTTTGGGCGGCCAGTCATGGCAGCGCTGGGTTTTGTCAGATTGGGACTTTGATCACCCTGAAACAGTGTTACCCAAAGGTAATGCGCTGAGCATCACCACCAGTGGTGTCAAAGCTTTGGATTTGGTGCGCTCTTAAGTTGATTGTTTAAGTTTGAGGCTTTGAGTGATCGCGCAAGGCGGTCACCAATTGACCGAAGATGCGTGGATTAGCCGCCATGATTTCTCCTGACTGCATGTAACCCTCTTCACCTGCGTAGTTACCTACCAAGCCACCAGACTCAGTGATCAACAAGATGCCTGCTGCCATGTCCCATGGCTTTAAACCCGATTCAAAGAAGCCATCCAAGCGACCAGCAGCCACATAGGCCAAGTCCAAAGATGCGGCGCCCGGGCGACGCAAGCCAGCACACTGACGCGTCATCTTGGCAAAGATTTCTAAATACTCTTCAACGTTTTGGTCTTCGCGATAAGGAAAACCAGTGCCTAAAAGTGCTTCTGACATTCTTAATCTACCGGCCACGCGCAAACGGCGATTGTTCACATAAGCACCAGCGCCACGAGTGGCGGTGAATAACTCATCACGGTTCGGGTCATAGATCACAGCTTGTTGCAAGATGCCATCGACTGCTAGAGCAATCGATACCGCGTAA
>CAXNHG010000130.1:0-3645 GCA_964202085.1 Polynucleobacter sp.
GTTTGAACTTAATCACCAATCATCCCACTCACTTGAAAAAAATTGCTGCAGTATTATTTTTTTCAACCAGTGCTCATGCAGCCACCTGCGAAAAACCCATTTATCTGACCTTTGATACTGGCAATATGGATGTGGCTGAGTATGTGGTTGGCGTATTAAAAAAGCATGATGTTAAAGCCACATTCTTTTTGGCCCACGAAAAAACAAAACGCGGTGATTACTCCCTAGATGACTCATGGGCTGAGTTTTGGAAGTCATTAAAAAGAGAGGGCCATGCTTTTGGTAATCACACTTACCACCACACTTATTTTGTTAAAGATACAGAAAATAACTCTGCTAAAACCAAGCCTCAATTTGGACCTCATGCGGGTAAAACTATCACGACTAGTCAAGGCGCCTTGTGTAGTGAATTACAGTTAGTCAATGAGCGTTTTCAAAAAATGACGGGGTCTCCCTTGAACAAAATTTGGCGAGCCCCGGGCGGAAAGGTATCGCCAAATTATATTGAGATGGGTCATATTTGTGGCTATACCCACGTTGGATGGTCGGAAGCTGGTTTCTTGGGTGACGAACTAAGCTCAGAGAAATTCTCAAACCAGCATCTTTTGGATAGAGCCCTGAAGTCTTTAAGGCCAGGTGATGTGGCTATGGCTCACCTGGGCATATGGTCCAGGAAAGATCCTTGGGCCCCAGCAGTTTTAGAACCCCTCATCATCGGCTTGAAGAAAAAAGGCTATTGTTTCGATACTATTCTAGGGATTCAGCAGCACAGGCAAATTTCTAGAATAATGAAGCCATGAATACCTTATTTACCTGGTATGCCAGCATCCAAGAGTGGTTGATGCAGGAGTTAGTCCTGCCCATCCTCTATGCATTTGATGGCATGGGGTTTGCTGATGACGCCATCGTAGGTCTTGATTGGTTTATGTTGGGAGTCATTCAGGTTCTATTGATTGCCCTGGTGCTTCGTCCGCTAGAGAGTTTTTGGCCAGCAGAAGTTAAGACATCCAGTACATCTCGACCAACATCTAGTGCTTTTTGGTCAGATGTTGTGTACACATTGATACATCGCCTTGGCATTTTTAAATTGACCTTGTTTTTTCTTTTCTCAGGCTTATTTTTTTGGTTTGATGCCCAACTTCATGATCTCCGCTTCATTCAGTTAACTGTTGAATCTTGGATTCCAGGTGTAACTTCAATTCCATGGGTTAGTTTTCTGGTTTACCTGATCATCCTTGATTTTGCGGAATATGTTTATCACCGCTCATCGCATCGTTTTAATTGGTGGTGGCAATTACATGCTTTGCATCATAGTCAGAAAACCATGACGGTCTGGAGTGATAACCGTAATCATGTGATGGATGATTTGATGCATTCAGCAGTGTTTGCCTTGATTGCATTAGTGGTGGGTGTTGAGCCCATTCAATTCTTGTGGCTTGTGGCCATCAGTCAAGTGATTCAGAGTTGGCAACACGGCAACTTAAAATTTGATCATGGATGGTTTAAATATGTTTTGATTTCACCTCAATTTCATCGCTATCACCATGGAATTGGTTTGGGTCATGATGCACCTGGCAAACCTGGAGTTTTAGGCGGGTGCAATTTTGGGATTTTATTTCCTTGGTGGGACATGTTGTTCAAAACAGCCATTTTTTCAAAAGAAATTCATCCAACCGGCGTGAGAAATTTAGAGGTGTCTGAGAATCTAGTGACTCATCAGTGGCAAGGTTTTAAGCATTCGTGGCGAGAGCTCAAAAAGATATTTTAGTTTTTAATCAATAAAGGTTTTTGTGTTCAGAGCTCTTGGTTTATCAATGATTGGCTTAATACATCCAAAAATGCTTTGGTTGAGCTTGCGTCCTTTTTTATTTGTCAGCATTGCGTGGGGCATTTTGTTTTTCTTTATTTGGGAACCCACGTTAGAGATCATCAGGATTTTTATCACCACCTCATTTCTTACCGCCTGGATTGCTGATGTGATGTCTGCTGCTGGATGGGAAGAGGTCAGGGCAGTGATGGCTCCATTGTTATTGGTCATGGTTTTAATTCCATTGATAACAATTTCTCTTTTGGTGTTTGTTGCATTTACATCGATCCCTTCGGTTGTAAAGCACCTTTCAAAGCAGACGCATTATCAATCTCTTCATCAGGCCAATGCGGGAGGTATTTGGGGAAGCATTGCCTATGCATTGATATCGATTTTCATTTGCCTTTTCTTTTTATTGATCACACTGCCTATTTGGTGGATTCCACCCATGGTAGCCATCCTTCCCCCGTTGCTTTGGGGTTGGTTGACCATGAGATTGATGTGCTATGACGTTCTCGCCCTTCATGCAAGCGCAGGGGAGAGGGATGCATTGATTGCTCAGCATCGCTGGCGCCTATTGGGTATGGGGATTGTTTCTGGTATGTTGGGTGCTGTACCCACATTCTTTTGGGCAACATCCGCGATGGCAATGATTTTCTTTCCAATTGTTTCTTTCTTTGCTTTGTGGATTTATTCTTTGGTTTTTATTTTCTCAGCACTTTGGTTTGCCCACTTTTTACTGAATGCATTGCATGAATACCGACTGGCTAATGGAGTTGTACTAAATGACGCATAAAAAATTCAGGCTCATTGTGATTGGTGATGAAATCTTGTCTGGCAAGAGACAAGACAAGCACATGTCAAAAATGATTGAGCTCCTCAACGAAAGAGGTTTGTCTCTGCACCAAGTTGAATATGTTGGAGATGACCGAGAAGCCATCACATCAGTACTAAAGAAAAGTTTTGCAACCAATGACGTGGTTTTCAGTACCGGTGGTATTGGCTCAACGCCAGACGACCATACAAGGCAGTGTGCAGCAGCAGCTTTGAATGTACCTTTGGCTTTGCATCCTGACGCTAAAGAACTAATCGCGCAACGCATCAAGACAACGGCTGAGGGTGACGCTGAGAAAGCCAAGCTATCAAATCCAGACAATGTTTTGCGTATGAAGATGGGCGAATTTCCAGCGGGTAGTGAAATCATCCCCAATTCATACAATCTGATTCCTGGATTTAGGATCAAAGAACATCATTTCTTCCCAGGCTTTCCAGTCATGGCTACGCCGATGATGGCCTGGGTATTGGATGAACTCTATGCGGACTTGTTCCATTTAACTGACTTTGTTGAGAAAAGTTTCATCATTCCTTTGGGCATGGAGGCCAGTCTGACCACTTTGATGGAGCAGATTGAGGCCACACATTCAGGAGTGAAGGTCTTTAGCCTTCCTTCAGTCGGGGATCCACGCAAAGATGGTGTATTTGCTAAGCGTCATATTGAGTTAGGCTTAAAAGGCTCTTTATCTGAAGTTGATGAAGCTTTTCCCTTTTTAATGCAAGGTGTTTTAAAATTGGGTTTTGAGGTTCATGATTTGCCCCAAGCTGGTGATTAATTGGACATTTGCTTGAACTTAGTGCATTAATGCACCAAAAAAGTGCATTAAACTGATCTACACATGATTTATTAACCTAAAATACTGTTAAGTAAATAAGGCATGTCTTTTGGCATGCTTTGTGCATAGTTTTTGTAATAAGAGGGTTGCATCTTCCATATAAGGTGATGTGACTGATTTGAGATCGTACCAACAGGAGATTTGCATGACAACGAAGACCGTCGCTGA
>CAXNHG010000131.1:0-3645 GCA_964202085.1 Polynucleobacter sp.
TTACTTCTGCTTGATAAATATCAGCTAACTATCTTTGCATTACTTTGCACATGCTTATTAAGCGCTTACTTACTAATTAGAAATAAGCACTGGTCCAACCTTGCCCAAAAAAATCAAAAGAATCTTAGCGACTTTCAAGAAACAAAAAATCAGGCAATCTCAACTATCAGCCATGAAATCAGAACACCCATTAGCGCCATACTCAGCATCCAAGAAAAGCTTTTACGCAATAGTCATTTAGACCATTCCGAAAAAACCATCCTAGAAAGTGCACATGCCTCAGCAGAGTCAATGCTAGAGGTTCTTAATCAATTACTGGATTTGTCAAAAATTGACGCTGGGAAAATGCAAATAAAGGTAGAGGCCTGCAACCTAGGTAATCTGATTAAAAACATCAGTCGAACATTCGGCAGTCTTGCACAAAAAAATAACGCCACGGTCAGCTGTCATATCTGCCCAGAAATAGCGGAAAGTTTGATTGCTGACGGCACAAGATTAGGCCAGGTATTACATAACTTAATCAGTAATGCGATTAAGTTCAGCCCGAATAGCAGCATTCAAATAACGACTCGAACTCTTGCAAACGATCACTTTGCTCAAATCATCTATTTTGAGGTTTCTGATAATGGTAAAGGGATACCTCGAGCTCACATTGCAAGAATATTGCAGCCCTACGAACAATATGAACATTCTGATACAGAGCCATCACAATCAAGTACAGGACTTGGCTTAAGCATTGCAAGGCAGCTCATTGCGATGATGGGCGGTAAACTAGATGTTGATTCCGAAGAGGGGCTTGGCACATCAGCAAGCTTTTCACTTTCTTTTAAAAGATCTATAGAAGAGCCCAAGTACACAAGAATTAATAGAGTTCCTGAAAAGCTTGAACTCACAATTACCCATCATGAAAGCGTGATGATCGTGGATGATCACGCTCCAAGCAGACTTATCACAGAGACACAATTTAAAGACATGGGATATTGCGTTCACTCAAGTGCTTGCAGTCAAGAGGCTCTAAAGATCATTCGCGAGTCATCTTTTGATATTTTAGTCACAGACTTGACCATGCCCATCATGAATGGAGATCAATTAGCGATTGCTGCACACCAACACTATGAGTCGAATATCAAGATCTTTGGTATCACTGCCCACACAGATGGAGCTCATAGACTACTGAACTTTAATAATGTTTTTGATTTTGTTTTGATCAAGCCGGTATCCTTAAAAGATTGGCAACAAGAGTTGTCTCTAGAAAAAACATATATGACAACATTCAAAGAACCCACTGATCCACAATATTCAATGCTCAAGATCATAGCCAGCGAAATCTTGAACTATCAAGAAAAATCATTGGAACTTTTAGAGCAATGTCTCGGAAAGAAAAAATGGGTATTGAGTGAAATCGAATTAAAAGGCATTGCCCATAAATTGCTCGGTGGTGCCAAACTAAGTAATGACTTAAGGCTGATCAAACTTTGCGAACAATTTCAGGCAAAAATACCCATGCCGCATCGTCCTATTTTTTACGATTTATGTGTAGCCCTGATTCGCTCAAATAAGATATTGAAAAAAGTAGCTGGGGGCTGTAACTAAAAAGGCAGGCCATATGTACATAAGGACTCATTAGGCTATATGATTCAGAAATGCTATTTAAGAGATATTTATTGATATTCACCGGCTTTGTTTTAGCTTCACAAAGCTTTGGTTTATTTGCAAAAGACCTTTTACCTGCCTCCGTTGAGTTAGCAATTAAAAAAAGTGCGATACCTAAAGAAGCAATTTCAATTTCTGTGGACAGAATTACCAGTCACGGGAGTGATGCCACCTTTAACTCTCATGATGTGATTCATTGGCAAGAAAGCTTGGCCATGAATCCAGCTTCTACAATGAAGCTGGTCACAAGCTTGGCTGCTATGGAAATGTTAGGCCCTCAATACAGATGGAAAACTGATTTATTCACTAATGGGCATATCTCAAAAGGTACTTTGCGTGGCGACTTGCTCATCAGAGGAAGCGGGGACCCAAAGTTAATTCCGGAAGAACTCAATAAACTTTTAACTAACCTCAAAGTAAGTGGCGTTAAAAATATCCACGGGGACTTAATTTTTGATAGAAGTGCTTATGACAAATCTGTAAAAGAATCATCACTCTCTGATGATGAACCAACTCGTTCTTATAACGTAGCACCTGATGCTCTTTTATTCGCCTTCAATAGTTTCAGTTTTGAGTTTTATCCAAATCTTGAAAATCGCTTGGTTGTGATTAAGCAAACTCCTCGGTTGGCGAATCTATCAATTAACAATAACTTGATCGTAGTAGATGGTTCGTGTACAAATTGGCGCGATGGCATCAAAATGTCTTTTAAAACGGAGAAGAATTCAGGATGGGTTGTCAGCTTTAATGGTCACTACCCCAGCTCTTGCTCCACCGCCAATTGGAATGTTGTTGCCTCTGATAGCGATCAATTTTTATCACAAGGCTTAATTGCTGCATGGGAAGATATTGGTGGCACATGGGGCAAGAAGCCTGTGATTAAAAGCGGTCAATTAACCGAATCTTTTCACCCCATCGTGACACACTTTGGCATTCCCTTGTATGAATCCGTCAAAGACATCAATAAGCTTTCAAATAATGTGATGGCAAGACAAGTTTTACTCACCCTTGCCCTAGAAAAAAACAGTGGCCCCGGAAATACTAATAACGGAAACATGGTCGTTAAATCCTGGCTCAAGAAATACCAACTAGACATGCCTGAACTTGTCATTGAAAATGGTTCTGGCTTGTCCCGCATCGAGAGAATTAGCTCGAAGAATCTCAATCAAGTATTACTGCTTGGCTTGAATTCTTCTACGCGAGATTACTTCACCGAATCACTGCCAATTGCTGGAGTGGATGGAACAATGAAGCATCGCTTGATGGATAAACTTCGTCAATACAACCCCAGAAAGAGTGACGCACAGGTATTTGAAAATAATTTATCTCGGTTTCCCAAGCCAATCAAAAAATATGGGGCCTATATCAAAACTGGATCGCTGGCTGATGTAAGAAGTATTTCAGGCTATGTTGTGAGTAAAACAGGCCAGGTGTATGCAATTTCATCATTCATCAATCATCAGAACGCTCACGCAGGGCGAGGTATTCATGATGCATTAATGACTTGGCTCCTTGATGATGGTCCCCAGCAATTACATGCCAGAGCCCGCTGAGGCGCGCCCCAATCTATCTCTAATAGCATCCCATTCAATGCCATCGGGCAATTGTTCAAAGAAAATACAATCAAGGTTCAACGCATCTAGTTGCCTAAGCATTGCATAAAGCTCTCGAGCAAATGCCTTTGATTCAACAGACAACACCAACTCTTTTGTCACATTCTTTAAGTCAGACTCGCCAGTAGATATATCTTTCGGAAAATGTACCCAAGCAACTTGCTTGAACTCTGGGGCTCTATTTACTTGCAAAAATAATGACTTGAGGTCTTTCGGGTCACATACAACCAATTTAGTCCTCGGAGCATAGTGCGCGCTCAAACTTCCAGACACTCTTGGTGTAGGTGCATTGGATTTTGGTGTTGGCGATACAGTCTTTGCAGTAATCCCATCAAGCTTAGCACTTCTATCAAGCACATGATTGATCATGGCTTGAGTG
>CAXNHG010000132.1:0-3636 GCA_964202085.1 Polynucleobacter sp.
ACAACCGGCTATTCAAGCCATCACAGTTGTACCAACTGCCAGAAAACGTTTAGAGCGTGACATGACGGTGATTCGTCTTCCAAGCTATGAAGCTGTGAAGCGTGATCCAGTACTTTACGCACACGCCAGTCGCGTGCTTCATTTAGAAACCAATCCAGGCAATGCCCGTGCATTGGTGCAACAACATGGTGAAGGTGCTTCAATCAGAGACGTTTGGTTGAACGCTCCCGCTGTACCGCTGACCACCGATGAGATGGATTCGGTATTTGATTTGCCTTATGCCAGAGCGCCTCACCCATCGTATGGTGATGCAAAGATTCCGGCATGGGACATGATTCGTTTTTCTGTGAATATCATGCGCGGTTGCTTCGGCGGCTGCACATTCTGTTCGATCACAGAGCACGAAGGTCGAATCATTCAGAATCGTTCTTCTGAGTCAATCATCAAAGAGATTGAAGAAATTCGCGATAAGGTCCCCGGCTTCACAGGCATCATTTCTGATTTGGGCGGCCCGACTGCCAACATGTACCGCATCGCTTGTAAATCAAAAGAGATTGAGGCGCACTGTCGTAAACCATCATGTGTTTACCCAGATATTTGCCCGAATCTCAACACAGATCACACGCCGCTGATTCAGTTGTACCGTCGTGCGCGAGCCTTACCTGGCATCAAAAAGATTTTGATTGGCTCAGGTGTGCGCTATGACCTCGCGGTCAAGGCACCCGCATATATCAAAGAGCTTGTGGCGCATCACGTGGGTGGCTATCTAAAGATTGCCCCTGAGCACACTGAGCAAGGTCCTTTATCAAAAATGATGAAGCCCGGAATGGGCGCTTACGATAAGTTCAAAGAATTATTTGATAAGTACTCTAAAGAAGCGGGCAAAGAACAGTATTTGATTCCTTATTTCATTGCAGCCCACCCGGGCACAAGCGATGAAGACATGATGCATTTGGCGATTTGGTTGAAGAAGAATGGTTTTAGAGCTGACCAAGTTCAAACCTTCTACCCCTCTCCAATGGCAACTGCAACAGCGATGTATCACACCAATAAAAATCCATTGCGAAAAGTCACGCGTGACAGTGAAACAGTGGACATCGTTAGAGGCGAAAAGCGTCGTCGTTTACACAAAGCATTTTTGCGTTACCACGATGCCAATAACTGGCCCCTACTAAGAGAAGCTCTGAAAAAAATGGGCCGCGCTGATTTGATTGGTAATGGTAAGCACCATTTAATCCCAAACTATCAGCCAACGACTGATGGTAGCTATCAGAGCCCACGTCGTAAAAACTCTTCCATGGGTCTAGTTGGTGGCAAACCGTTTGGTAGACCCTCTGCTTCTGCTGAGGCTCACAACCCAAGAGATTTTTCTGTTCCTCAAAAACCAGGTCGCGGCAAAATCATGACGCAACACACTGGTTTACCGCCACGTGCAACTGGGATTAAGACTGGCGCAAAAATAACTGTTGGCAATCGAGCCAGACCTGTTGGCCTTAAGAAAAAGTAATTAAGCCACAGAGCCATTAAGGCCCTGACCACTCAAATTAGTTACCCTCAAAATCACGTTTGGTACAAAGCAGTCATGCGCAAATGATTGTTCAGAGGTAAGATTTAGGCATGAAAAAATCTTACCAACTTTCAGCCACCGAAGCTGCCAAAAAAATTCAGGGTAATCAATTAAGTTCCGAAGAATTACTTCGCTCTTGCATTGAGCGAATCGAAGAAAAAGAATCTTCCACTCAAGCGTGGGTAGAAACAAATTTCAAAGCAGCTCTTGAGCGAGCCAGGTACCTCGATCGATCGGCCAATCAAGGTTTATTGCATGGCTTGCCATTCGGTGCCAAAGATTTATTTGATACGCACGACTTTCCAACACGTTACGGTTCACCTATTTATGAGAACAATCACCCTAACAGCGATGCCGTACATGTCTCATTGATGCGCCAAGCTGGCGGCATTTTGTTAGGTAAAACAGTCACCACTGAATTCGCCACCTTCAAGGGTGGCAAGACCAGAAACCCCCACAACCCTGAATACACCCCGGGTGGCTCATCCAGCGGCTCAGCGGCTGCTGTAGCGGATGAGATGATCCCTTTGGCGACCGGTAGTCAAACAGCTGCATCAATCATCAGACCGGCTGCTTATTGCGGAGTGGTTGGGTACAAACCCACCTACGGCAAAATCAGTTTAGGTGGCGCCAAAAGCTTATCGCCCTCTTTAGATACTTTGGGTAGCTTAAGTAGAACTGTTGAAGATGCTGCCTTGTGTGTGGCGGTGATGTCTGGTGATACTGACCTTGCCAAGATTGATACTTTAAGAAAAAAACCTCGCATTGCCACTTGCCTGACCTATGATGGTCATTTGGCCTCAGCAGAAACTGTTGCCGCAATAGCGCATACCGCTTTATTGGCAGAAGATTTGTTCAAGGTCTCAGTCCCTGAAATCAAACTACCAGCCATCTTTAAAAAGATGTCAGAACTGCAAGGCAGAATCATGTGGTCAGAAAGTGCTCGCAGTTTTTCTTTTGAGCAAACCAATCATGCAGAACAATTGAGCCAACAATTGCGCGGCCTGATCAAACAAGGCGCTGCTATTTCTTATGAGCAATACAACGCAGATTTGATCGTGGCTGAACAAGCACGCATGTCAATTGATCAATTATTGAGCCAAGAGATCGATGTGATCATTGCACCAAGCGCGATTGGAGAAGCTCCTCATGGTCACACACATACGGGAGATCCGATCTACTGTCGGGTTTGGACCTTGATGGGTTTACCGTGCATCACCTTGCCATTATTCAAGGGACCCAATGGCATGCCAGTAGGTATTCAGTTGGTGGCTCGAAGAGGCAGAGACCGCCTCTTGCTATCAGTGGCCGATACTTTATTAAAAGCTCAAATGTAATTTTTCAGAAGTGGAATAAGTAAGGCACCCAAAATGCCGTGTAGACCCATGGCCAAACTGGCATAAGTGCCGGCTTCTGGATGAACGGCGAAGGCCCTTGATGTGCCAATGCCGTGCGCTGCCACACCAATGGCAAAGCCACGTTGCCACCACTGCTTCATACCCAACAAGTTCAGAATGTGACTGCCCAAGATGGCGCCAATGATGCCTGTGATCACAGCAAATACAGCGGTCAACGTTGGTGATACACCCAAGCGTTCTGCAACACCCATCGCGATCGGTGCCGTCACTGATTTAGGATAGAAAGCACCGATGATGGCATTGTCAGCACCCAAGAATGTGGCCACACCAACAGCACTGACAATTGATACAACACCACCGCACAGCAAAGCAATTAATAACGGAAACATACGGGCCTTGAGTGCTGCCACTCCTCGGTAAATTGGAATGGCCAGTGAAACAGTTGCTGTGCCCAATAAGAAGTGCACAAATTGAGCACCTTCAAAATACTTCTGATACGGCATATCTACCAAATACAAAGCAATGGCCACCAAGACCACGGCGATCGCTACTGGGTTGGCTAAGGGATTGCGCTCTGTCTTTTGATAAAAGAAGCTGCCGACTTGGTAAGCAGTCAAAGTTAGGATCAAAGCAAATAAGGGACTGCCTGAAAGATAGACCCAAATTTCTGCTATCTGGAGATTATTAGGATTCATATGAATCCTTTTTTGA
>CAXNHG010000133.1:0-3636 GCA_964202085.1 Polynucleobacter sp.
CCTCGCTCCATCAAAGCGGGAACCTGGTCAATTTTATTAACCACAACCAGCTGAGGGGTTTCATTGGCCCCGATTTCAGTCAAAACCTTATCAACTTCAATCATTTGTTGTTCGCGGTCAAAGCTTGATGCGTCGACCACATGTAGCAATAAATCAGCCCTGACGGTTTCATCCAAAGTTGCCCTGAAAGCCTCTACCAACTGATGAGGAAGGTCACGAATAAATCCAACCGTATCAGAAATGACCGCATTACTAATCTCAGGCAGATAAACTTTCCTTGAGGTGGTATCTAAAGTAGCAAATAATTGATCTGCGGCATAGGCACCTGCTTTGGTCAAGGCATTAAACAAAGTAGACTTACCAGCATTGGTATAGCCGACCAAGGAGATTGAAAAAACCCCGCCTTTTACCCTGGATCGACGCTGAGTGGCCTGCTGCTTTTGCAATTTCGCCAATTCAGCTTGTAAGCGTTTTGCTTTATTTTCAAGCATCCTTCGGTCCAATTCCATCTGCGTTTCACCGGGGCCGCCGCGCATACCAATACCACCCTTTTGGCGCTCTAAGTGACTCCAAGCTTTGACCAATCTTGATACTTGGTAACGGACATTGGCGAGCTGCACCTGGGTCTTTCCTACATGACTCTTAGCTCTTTGAGCAAAAATATCCAAAATCAAACCAGTTCGATCGATCACATGGCACTTCAGGTGACGCTCTAAATTACGTTGTTGAACTGGTGAAAGAGCGTGATTGAAAATTGCCAACTCCACTTCATTGGCTTCCATCTGTTCTCTTAATTCTGTGGCTTTACCTGAACCCATGTAAAGCGCTGGATCTGGTTTTGCACGTCTAGCAATCATGGTCATCACAGGCTGAGATCCTGCGCTGGATGCAAGAAGACCCAACTCCGCCATACTGTCAGCGAAGTCAGGCTTACCGCCTGGATCTATCCCAATAAGGGCTGCTTTAACTGCTTGCATAAGAAGTTAAGCGTCTGAGATTCCCTCATCAGCACGGAACTCCACGGCTCTGGAAGGAACTACAGTCGAAATAGCATGCTTGTAAACCATTTGAGTCACGGTGTTACGCAAAAGAATCACGTATTGGTCAAATGATTCAACATTCCCCTGCAATTTAATTCCATTTACCAAGTAAATAGATACGGGGATGTGCTCTTTGCGCAGCGCGTTTAAAAATGGATCCTGCAAAAGTTGGCCTTTATTATTGTTCACGCCTGCTCCTTCTTTCTTATTGGTTGTTTGGAGTCTTACTCTAGAAATCTAGTCTCAGTTAATCATTATTTTTAGCGGATTAGACCTTAGTTTAACTAAGCTACATAAAAAGTGTTCTTCACTTCTTTTTCTTACCTTTAACCGAGTCAACAAAAGGGTTTTGACCTGTTCTGAACTCAATTCTCAAGGGGGTGCCGCGCAACTTAAAGGCCTCTCTAAAGCGACCTTCTAGATAACGACGATAGCTATCAGTCACACCGCTCAAGGCATTACCGTGGATCACAACAATCGGAGGGTTTGAACCACCTTGGTGCGCATAACGCATCTTAGGGCGTGACATACCAACTCGTTTTGGTTGCTGAAACTCAACAGCATCCTCCAGAATACGAGTGAGCTTTGGGGTCGGCAACTTAGACATTGCGGCACCATAAGCAGCATCCACATCTTTGAATAATTCTTTGATACCGAAACCTTTGATAGCTGAAATTGGATGAACGTTGGCAAAGTCTAAAAACCGTAGTTTTCTAGCAATGTCTGTTCTGGCGCGCTCTTTTTGGTAATCGTCCATGCCATCCCATTTATTCACAGCCAGCACCAATGCTCTACCAGCGTCCACAATGAAACCTGCAATATGAGCATCTTGCTCAGAAATATCTTGTTGCGCGTCCAACATCAAAATCACGACGTTAGCATCAGAAATCGCTTGCAAGGTTTTAACCACAGAAAATTTTTCGATTGCTTCAAATACTTTGCCGCGCTTGCGAAGACCGGCTGTGTCAATCATCACATACGGTTTACCGTTGCGAGTAAACGGTACGTCAATCGCATCGCGGGTTGTGCCAGGCATGTCAAATGCAATCACCCGCTCTTCACCAATCAAGGTGTTGATGAATGTGGATTTACCAACATTTGGTCGCCCCACCACCGCAATCCGCATGGGCTTATCTGCTCGATCATCCTCTTCAGGCTCATCAGGTAAACCTAACGCATCCAAAGCATCGTCAATCATGTAATGAACGCCATCACCATGCGCTGATGAAATTGCTACGGGCTCACCTAAACCTAATTCATAGAAATCTGCTGTGACTGTGGCATACGCCATGCCTTCAGCTTTATTGACCGCTAAAACCACTGGTCGACCAGTCTTGCGTAAAAAATCTGCAATGACGCGGTCTTGGGGCGCCATGCCCAAACGAGCATCCACCAAGAAAATCACCACATCGGCTTCAACAACCGCCTGCTTGGTTTGCTTGGCCATTTCAGCCAAGATACCTGTTTTGGCAACAGGCTCAAAACCGCCTGTATCGATACAAATGAATTCACGCTCACCCACACGGCCATTGCCATAGTGTCGATCACGCGTTAAGCCAGAAAAATCAGCCACCAATGCATCACGCGAGCGCGTCAAGCGATTGAATAGCGTTGATTTACCAACGTTTGGTCTGCCAACAATGGCAATAACTGGTTTCATAAGTTCTTTAAGTCTCTGGCTGAGTGAGGCTTGATTTTTTAATCTAAGCCCAACTCAGGTAGATGTGTATTTAATTGGGGCGATAGGCAGATAAAGTGCCGCCACGTGTTTGAATGATCAACAATCCATTGGCAACAATTGGAGCTGCGCTGACACCACTGCTGTCCACTCTTACTCTGGCAATCGCCTGACCACTGCTTTGCTCTAAGAAATGGAGGTACCCTTGCTTATCACCCATCAACACCAAGCGCCCAACTGCCAAAGGCTCGCCAACATCACGCCAAGTCATGGTCTCATTGCGCCAAACTTCAACGCCATCAGCTGCTCTGTAAGCAACAACATGAGATTTTTCATCAGCAGCGAACACAAAGTCCTGTGACTGTGCGGTGCCTGTATGACTTGAGAAATCTTTAGCCCAAGTTAAATTACCAGTGTTCATATCTCCACAAGCGATTCTTCCCTGAAAAGCAACGGCGCATAAACGACGACCCAAAACGGTTGGCCTAGCAGAAACATCTGTCATACGCTCGATCTCTGAGAATCCCTTAGAGTAAGATAAAGATGATTCCCATAAAAGACTGCCTGAAGATAAGCCAATCAAACCAATCTTGCCGCCAGAAAAACCAGTCACGAATGCATCAGCTGCCACTGCGACCATAGGAAAACTATTTCTGAGTGCCAATGCTGTTTGGGGGCGCACATAAGACCAGCGACGCTTGCCTGTTTTTGCATCTAAACCAATGAAACGATTATCAATGGTGCGAATCACTGCAATACCACCCAGTACCAAAGGCTCGGTTAAAACTTCGCCACCAACTTTTTCTTCCCAAATTTTTTGACCAGTTGAGTCGTAGGCATAAACAAGGCCTTTGGTTGAGCCAACCACAACAACATTGCCGTCACTTCCAGGGCCAGATGAAATATCTGAAGGAGCTT
>CAXNHG010000134.1:0-3635 GCA_964202085.1 Polynucleobacter sp.
AGCCTGATGGATCTTTGTGATTATTCACTGAAGCGCTCAAGCTAAAGAATCAGTGAGTTTTTCCTTGTCAGAAAGATCTGACAATGGAATCGGAATGTCATACCTCTATTTGTAAGGCTTTAACAATACAAACCAAGCTTAGTTTGCTATAGTCACTCTCATGTTCTTTGCTTAAGAAAGCATTCATGGATTCGTGGCTCAATGATTGGCCTTGGTGGGCACAAGTTGGTTTAGTAGTTTTACTTTTGGCTATTTCTGCTTTTTTCTCAATCACTGAGACCAGCATGATGGCAGCCAACCGTCACAGAATTCGGCATTTGGCTAATCGCGGCAATCGTGGCGCAAAAAACACTCAGGGCCTGCTTTCAAGAACAGAGGAATTGCTATCAGTCATATTGATTGGTAATAACGTCGTCAATACCATCCTACCTGTTTTATTAACTGCTATAGCAATGCATGCTTTTGGCAACAACGCATCTGTTCTCTCAATCAGTACAGGTGTAGCCGCTATCTTGATTATTATTTTTTGCGAGATCACCCCGAAGGTAATCGGCGCAACTTATCCGGAAAGATTCGCAGTCTTTACCAGTTGGGTAATTAGACCTTTGATCGTGATCCTCAAGCCAGCAATGTGGTTGATCAATGTATTTGTGTCTGGCCTACTAAAAGTTCTTAGGGTGAACACAAAAGCAAATCGAGATGCTCAAATGAGCCCAGAAGAATTGCGCTCAGTGGTTCTTGAGTCAACACATTTCATTCCAAATAAACACAGAAGTATCTTGGTCAATCTATTCAACCTTGAAAGTATCAAGGTAGATGACGTCATGACACCAAGATCACGCATGGAAGTGTTAGATTTTTCAAAACCAATTGAAGATGTGATTCACCAGCTTGAAACTTGCTATCACAACAAGCTGCCTGTCTGCGACGAAGATTCTGATCGAGTGATTGGTATCTTGGCCGTTAGAAAGGCGCTCAGCTTATTGGGTGATGAAAATTTACAACATCATCACTTCAAGGAATTATTGAATGGGCCTTATTTCATTCCAAGTGGTACGCCAGTTTTACAACAACTGCAATTCTTCCAAGAAAATCAGGAACGCATCGGCCTTGTGGTGGATGAGTACGGGATTGTTCAAGGACTTGTGACCATCGAAGATATCTTAGAAGAACTGATTGGCGAATTCACCACCTCCTTACCTGATCTTGCAATCAAAACAAAATGGTCTAATGACGATACCTATATTGCAGACGGCACTGCCAGCTTGCGTGATTTGAACCGTCTTCTCAATCTAAATCTTCCCATCGATGGCCCCAAGACTTTAAATGGTCTATTGATTGAGACACTTGAAGATATTCCAGACAATAACGTGAGCGTCAAAATAGGCAATGTAGTCATGGAAATCATCCAGGTGGATGAGCAGATCATTAAAACGGTCCGCATTTATCAGCCGAATGATTGAAGAAGAAGATGTCATCATTCATTTCTGGCAAGACATTGTTGATCAAGCACTCCTGGCAAAAGCCAGCGACATTCACATTGAGCCAGAAAACGGAGTAAGCCATGTACGCTTGCGCGTTGATGGTCGCCTGAGTCACTTAAAAACTTCGCCAGCACACTGGCATGAGCGACTCTCTAGTCGAGTCAAAATTTTGGCACGCTTGGATATTTCGGAGAAACGCCTGCCCCAAGATGGTCAAATGTTGTTGAGTAGTTCTAAGAGTGCAAACCTGAACAGCATTGATTGTCGAGTCTCGACCCTACCAACATTACATGGTGAAAAAATTGTTTTACGGGTCTTGAGTAAGCAAGAAGATGATCTTGACCTCAATAAGCTTGGCCTTCTTCAAACTCAACAAGAAGATTTACTTCTGTGCCTAAACCAGGCTCAAGGAATGATTTTGGTCACTGGCCCAACTGGCAGCGGGAAAACTCAAACCCTTTACAGTTGCTTGAAGTATTTAATGGATGGTAGTCGAAACATCACCAGCATTGAAGATCCAGTTGAAATTCAACTGCAAGGAATTAATCAAGTACCAATCAATGAAAAAGCAGGCTTGCACTTTGATGTGGCCTTAAGGGCATTGATGAGACAAGATCCTGATGTCATCATGGTGGGCGAAATCAGAGACGCTGTAACAGCAAAGATTGCATTACAAGCCGCTGAAACAGGTCATCTGGTTTTAGCCACTCTGCATGCCAACGATGCGCCCAGCGCAATTTTTAGATTAAAACAGTTAGGCTGCTTACACGGTGATATTGCCAACAATGTCAGTTGCATCACCGCGCAGAGATTGGTGCGTATTTTCTGCAAAGACTGCTCAGACGATCAAATACATAACCGAAGTAAGTCTTGCCCAGTCTGCAATGGCAGTGGCTTTCATGGTAGAACAGCGGTTCATCAGGTGATGCGTCTATCTGACCAATTAAGACAGCTGATTGAGAATGAGGTGCCATTGAGTGTCGTTCAAGCTCAATGCCATATGGAGAAAATATCCGCTCTGAAAGAATCTGCCCAAACTTTTCTTGCGGCAGGTCTGAGCTCTGAAGATGAAATTAAGCGGGCCATCGGATGAAAGAAACAGCTCAACTTCACTTGATCAGACAGCTTCATTCGCTCTTGAAGTCAGGTTTGTCTTTATTGGATGTCATTCAAATGATGGGGCTCACTCATATTCAAAAATCCTTGGCCAATGGCAACAGTCTTTCTTATTCTCTGTCACGCATGGAGCTTCATCCATTTTGCGTCAGCTTGTTACAAACTGGAGAGGCTACCGGTAATCTTGTAGACAGCCTTTCACATGCGGCCATTTATCTTGATAAACAAATCAAACTACACAATAAAATTAAAAAAGCGTTGAGCTATCCGTGCATCGTTCTCGGTGTTTCTGCTCTTGTTTTGATAGCGATGTTTCAGTGGGTGATACCTAGCTTTGAAAGTATGTTTGCCAACTTTCAAGCAGAGCTTCCTTGGCCCACCAGATTTCTAATTAACAGCTCTCACTGGGTACAAAGTTATTTTTTCTATTTGGCCATAATATTTCTATGCCTAACAGTCTTATTCCACTTCATTTGGAGAAAAAATTCTCAAACCCAACAAGTGGTAGACCTCCTCTTATTGAAACTTCCCATTTTTGGTCAAATTCGAAAAAGCTCCTTGCTAATTCAGTGGAGTCGAAATATCTCATTGTTAACCTCGAGAGGGGTGCCGATTCTTGAAGCTTTGAAACAAACAGCGCTTCATTCAAATGATTGGATCAGTTTTAATTTTTGCGCTCAAGTCAATATTTCTTTGGCGCAAGGTTGGTCACTCTCAGAATCAATTGACCAGGCATCTGGGCAATCTCTTTTAACTCGCATAGAACAAATTCAATTAATCAAAGTGGCTGAAGTTTCAGGGGATTTATCTCAAATGCTTGCCAATATTGCCAATCAAGAAGAAGATTACTTAGATCACATCATTGATCAATTGGCTCAAAGCATAGAGCCATGTTTGATGCTTATCATGGGGCTTATCATGGGATGCTTGGTAGTTTCTTTGTATTTACCTATTTTTGAAATGGGCCAGATTCTTTGATTGAGATTTTTTCCGCAGCCATCATCATCGGTGTTCTATTGATACTGTCTTGGATAG
>CAXNHG010000135.1:0-3630 GCA_964202085.1 Polynucleobacter sp.
GAGTTAGCCGAACGCTATTCGGCTCGCTTAGCGGGCAAGGGAAATCAGCTCGTTTCTGGCTTAGCTTCTCTCGCTCAAGCAAATCAATCTCAACTCGCTTTTCTTGCAAACCCTTTGTATCGTAACGATGCTCTTGTTAGTCAAGCGGCTGGTTTGATTGTTTCTGAGGTAGATCATGTGTTTCTCCAAGAACACTCCGCCGATAAAAATCGCACCTACTTGATCACGAAAAATCCATACGCATTGTTTGCAAGGATTGCTCAAGAATTTGTAAAATCTGCAGCCACGAACTATTTACCCGGTATCCACCCAAGTGCAGTGGTTGAGGCTGGTTCAAAAGTTTCCCCCTCAGCCCACATTGGACCTCTTTGTCATGTCACCAAGGGTGCTACGATTGGCGAAAGATCGGTGCTTTTGTCACAAGTGCATGTAGGTGCCAATGCTTCTATAGGGGCGGATGCTTTGATTTACCCCAACGTTTCGATTTATCAAGACTGTCAGTTAGGTGATCGTAATATTATCCACAGTGGCACAGTGATTGGTTCAGATGGTTTTGGCTTTGCCCCAGATCTTGCTGCCGCTGAGTGGGTCAAAGTACCGCAAACGGGTCGCGTAGTCATTGGCAACGATGTAGAAATTGGATCGAATACATCTGTTGACCGCGGCGCATTGTCAGATACAAAAATTGATGATGGTTGCAAGATTGATAATTTGGTTCAGATTGCGCACAACGTGCATGTAGGCGCTTTATCAGTGATTGCAGGTAATACCGCGGTGGCTGGTAGCGTAACCATTGGCAAGATGTGCATGATCGGTGGATCGAGCAGCATCGCTGGGCATCTGAACATTGCTGATCGAACCACTATTTCAGGTGGTACAACCATCATTCGTTCGATTAATGAACCAGGTCAACATTTCACCAGTATTTTCCCCATGTTGCCTCATGCAGATTGGGAAAAGAATGCTGCCATTTTGCGCGGCTTAGATAAAATGCGTCAGAAGATCAAAGATTTAGAAAAGCAGATTCAAAGTATCGCTGCTGATAAGAAGTAAACGTAAAAATAGAAAAGGCCCTTCATGAGCGAGCTAGTTAATTTTGATATCAACCAAATCCTGAAGATGCTTCCGCATCGTTACCCATTTCTATTGGTTGATCGTGTGCTTGAGTTAGAGGCTGGTAAGCGTGTAAAAGCATTGAAAAACGTGACCATGAACGAACCTCACTTCACAGGCCACTTCCCAGAGTTCCCAGTGATGCCAGGTGTTTTGATTCTGGAAGCCTTGGCTCAAACAGCCGCATTGCTCACATTTGGCAAAGATTCGGTTGACGATTCAGTTTATTTCTTTGTTGGTATTGATAACGCTCGCTTCAAAAGACCAGTGACCCCGGGTGATCAGTTGATATTGAACGCATCGATTGAAAGATTCAAGAGTGGCATTTGGAAATTTAAAACCTTCGCCACGGTCAATGATGTGGTGGTGACAGAAGCTGATTTGATGTGCACCATTCGTAAAAAGGAAGCCTAAAATGGCTTTGATTCACCCTAGCGCAATCATCGATCCAAAAGCAGAAATTGCTGATGATGTTGAGATTGGTCCTTATGCAGTGATTGGTCCGAATGTCATCATTGGGGGCAAAACAAAAATTGGTGCCCATACAGTCGTAGAGGGCCATACAAGTATTGGCGCTGAAAACAGAATCGGTCACTTTGCGTCCATTGGTGGAGCGCCCCAGGACATGAAGTACCGCGGTGAGCCGACCAAGCTAGTCATCGGTGATCGTAATTTGATTCGCGAATTCACGACTTTGCACACCGGCACCATCCAAGATCAAGGTATCACCAAAATTGGTAATGACAATTGGATCATGGCCTATGTTCATATCGCGCACGATTGCGTGGTTGGAAGCAACACGATCTTTTCAAACAATGCACAAATTGCTGGTCACGTTCATGTGGATGACTGGGCAATTCTTGGTGGTATGTGTGGCGTTCATCAGTTTGTTCGCATTGGTGAACATTCAATGATAGGCGGCGCCTCTAAATTAGTGCAAGATTTACCCCCTTACGTGATTGCATCCGGTCCTATTGCCGAACCTCATGGTCTGAATGCGGAAGGCTTAAAACGTCGTGGCTTTAGTCCTGAGGCGATTACTGCTTTAAGACAGGCTTATAAGTTGCTATACAAGCAAAACCTAAGTTTTGAAGACGCTATAAAAGCCATTGCTGATTTAGCAGCAGAAAAACAAACAACAGAAACTGAGTCGGCAGAGAAACTAAACATATTCCATGACTTTATCGCCGCTTCACAGCGCGGCATTGCCCGCTAATCATTTGTCAGAAGATGCCTATCTTGCATGCGTGGCTGGAGAGCCATCGGGAGATATGCTTGCTGCAAGTGTTCTCCAAGCAATTCAGGAGTCTTCAGATTTAACAGGTCTTAAAACTCGTGGCATTGGCGGCCCCAGGATGGTGGCAACTGGTTTTGAAGCGCTTTGGCCGATGGAAACTTTGGCTGTGCGTGGTTATGTCGAGGCCATCAAGCAGCTACCGGCGATTCTGTCGGTGAGAAATGCTTTAATCAATGAATTAACACTAAATCCCCCAAAAGCATTTTTGGGGATTGATGCGCCGGACTTTAATTTAGGCGTTGAAAAAAAACTCAAAGCCGCAGGCATTCCAACCATTCATTTCATCAGCCCATCGATTTGGGCTTGGCGTGGTGGTCGTATCAAAGACATCAAAGAGTCTGTTAATCACATGCTGTGCATCTTTCCTTTTGAGGCTGCTATCTATGAAAAGGTTGGTATTAAAGCGACCTATGTCGGACACCCTTTGGCATCCAGTATTCCGATGGCCCCTGATGTTGTAGGTGCTAAAGCAAAATTAAATATTCAAGCAGATCATGCTTTGGTGGCAGTTTTGCCAGGTAGTCGTCAATCAGAGATTAATTTGATTGGCCCAGGATTTTTTGATGCCATTGCGCAGATGTTCACTCAATACAAGCAGGGGATTGAATTCGTGGTGCCAGTGGCAACCCCAGCTTTAAAGCCTGCCATTCAAGCCATGGCCGACAAACTCTTACAGCAACACCCAGATATCACTCTGCACTTGTTAGATGGTCAGGCAAGCTTGGCATTAGAGGCTGCTGATGTGGTTTTAATTGCCAGTGGCACCGCTACCTTGGAAGCGGCGCTATGGAAAAAGCCCATGGTGATTTCTTATAAGGTCCCCGCCATTACAGCATGGATTATGAAGCGCCAAGCTTATTTACCTTATGTGGGCTTACCTAATATCTTGGCAAAAGAATTCATTGTTCCCGAGTTATTGCAAGAAGCAGCCGCGCCGCAAGCCTTAGCAACAGCTACCTTGAATTGGCTCGATAAGCCCCAGGAAGTGGCTCGTTTAAAAGAACGTTTTAATGACATGCATCAATCCTTGCTCATGCCAACAGGTCTATTGGTGGCCAAGGTCATAGCGGAAGTCATCAATGACTGATTGGAATTCGCACAATCCACTCTATGAGTGGACCTGTGGGGTGGATGAAGCGGGTCGCGGGCCCTTCGCTGGTTGCGTGGTTGCTGCAGCCGTGGTGCTTGACCCAGCAAAACCAATTACTGGATTAAAGGAT
>CAXNHG010000136.1:0-3603 GCA_964202085.1 Polynucleobacter sp.
GTGATGCTTATCACATGACTGCTCCAAATATGGATGGTCCTCGTCGTTGCATGATCAATGCATTGAAAGATGCTGGAGTTAATCCTGATCAGGTCAACTATGTGAACGCCCACGGCACTTCAACACCATTGGGCGACAAGAACGAAACAGATGCCCTGAAAGCAGCTTTGGGTGATGCTGCGAAGAAGGTGGTTGTGAACTCAACCAAATCAATGACTGGTCACTTATTGGGTGGCGCGGGTGGTTTAGAGTCAGTTTTCACTGTATTGGCTTTGCATCATCAAAAATCTCCGCCAACCATCAATATCTTCAATCAAGACCCAGAATGCGATTTGGACTACTGCGCTAACACTGCCAGAGATATGAAGATCGATATTGCTGTTAAAAACAATTTCGGTTTTGGCGGCACAAACGGCACAATCGTATTTCGCCGTATTTAAATAATTCAGCCAATACCCAGAATTTGCTGGGTGATGCATCAAATAAAGCCTCTTAATTCTTTCGGAGGCTTTATTTGATTGAGGACCATTGAAAATAGACCAAAAATACTTATATAAAACCTCATTAATAACCGCACTCAGATAGTAATTAAAGGCTTTCCTGCAAATACTTCCTGAATGCTCTAAAGTATCAACACCATGAAAAAAATCCTTTCTGCTTTAACCCTGTTTGCGGCAACAAGTGCTTTACTTGTTTTGCCGGCTTATGCTCAAAACAATGCTGCTGATAAAGCAGTGCCAGCGGCCAGCACAGCCAGCCCGCCCGCACCTGTTAGCGCTGTGCGTGCTTATCCAGACTTTGTTGATTTGGTTGAAAAAGCCAATCCTGCTGTGGTCAATATTCGCACAACAGAAAAAGTCAATGTTCGTCAGGGTGGAGCTATCCCAGGCATGCCGGGACTTGATGAAGATCAGGCTGAATTTTTCCGTCGTTTCTTTGGCATTCCTTTACCAACCCCAAAGCAACAAGGCCCAAATAATCGTAAACCTCAGCAAGAGGAGCA
The DNA here is from genome assembly GCA_964202085.1 of Polynucleobacter sp. Taxonomy (GTDB): domain Bacteria; phylum Pseudomonadota; class Gammaproteobacteria; order Burkholderiales; family Burkholderiaceae; genus Polynucleobacter. Next base: position 1,004 of record CAXNHG010000136.1, read on the forward strand.
AAACCGGGGGGTTGGTTCAGGTTTCATCATCGAAAGCAACGGTTTCATTTTGACCAATGCACACGTGATTGAAGGTGCAACAACAATTTATGTCACCTTAACCGACAAGCGCGAATTTAAAGCCAAATTGATTGGTACAGATAAGCGCACCGATGTGGCTTTGGTGAAAATTGAGGCCATTGGCTTGCCACGTTTAACCATTGGTGATTCTTCAAAAGTGCGCGTCGGCGAATGGGTGTTGGCAATTGGCTCACCTTTTGGTTTAGAAAATACAGTGACCGCAGGTATCGTGTCTGCAAAGAGTCGTGACACAGGCGATTACTTGCCATTCATTCAAACTGATGTGGCTGTTAACCCGGGCAACTCAGGTGGCCCGCTATTGAACACACGTGGTGAAGTGGTCGGTATTAATTCACAGATCTTTTCACGTTCTGGTGGATACATGGGCATCTCTTTTGCGATCCCGATGGATGAAGCCATGCGAGTTTCTAATCAGTTAAAGGCCAGCGGCAAAGTCAGTCGCGGTCGAATTGGCGTGGCAATTGCAGAGGTCAGCAAAGAAGTTGCAGAGAGCTTGGGCTTGCCTAAGGCGCGTGGCGCTTTGATTCGTAACATCGAGGTGGGGGCACCAGCTGATAAGGCAGGGCTTGAGGCGGGTGATGTGATTTTGAGTTTTGGTGATAAGCCAATTGAGAAATCATCTGATTTACCTAGAATTGTTGGCGACACCAAACCAGGTAACACTTCAACGATCACGGTGTGGCGCAAAGGTGCTCAAAAAGAATTCAATATCACAGTGGCTGATTTAGAACCTGCTCCGAAAGTGGCTGCTAAAAAAGCTGAACCAGAAGAAGCGACCTCCACTAAAAATGCTTTTGGAGTGGCTGTGATTGATTTATCTGAAGCCAAGAAAAAAGAGTTATCACTTAAAGCCGGCGTTGAAATCACAGCAATGGCTGAGGATGGTGTTTTATCAAAAGCTGGCGCAAGAGTTGGTGACGTGATAGTGCGTTTAAGTGATGTTGACATCATTGCTGCTAAACAATTTGAAATTGCCATGAAGGCAGTGGCAAAAAATAACAAAGCAGTGGCTGTGTTTATTCGCAGAGGCGACAGCACCTTGGTGATTCCCGTCAAACCAGAAAAATAAACCTAAAACGATTGTTTTAGACCAGATAACCCTTTAGTTTTAATCACCTTTATTGGAAAACGGGGGGAGACCCCAGTTCCGACTACAATAGTGATTAGAGGCGTCTTATTGCAGTGCAATATGGTGTTGCATTGCGGCAAGCCGTTTTAAGGAATCCATGGATCACATACGTAATTTCTCAATTATTGCCCATATCGACCACGGCAAATCGACTCTAGCAGACCGAATTATTCAGCTTTGTGGAGGTCTTTCAGACCGTGAGATGGAAGCCCAAGTCCTTGATTCAATGGACATTGAAAAAGAACGCGGCATCACCATCAAGGCCCAAACTGCTGCACTCAGCTACAAAGCTCGCGATGGCAAAATTTACAACCTCAATTTGATTGATACCCCAGGGCACGTTGACTTTTCCTATGAGGTGAGCCGTTCGCTATCAGCCTGTGAGGGTGCGCTGTTAGTCGTTGATGCCAGCCAAGGTGTTGAGGCCCAAACAGTAGCGAATTGCTATACAGCGATTGAATTGGGCGTGGAAGTTGTTCCAGTACTCAATAAGATTGACTTACCTCAAGCCGATCCAGATAGCGCTAAACAAGAAATTGAAGATGTTATTGGTATTGATGCCACTGATGCGGTGTGTTGTTCTGCTAAAACTGGTTTAGGTGTTGAAGATGTTATCGAAGACCTCATTAAAAAAATCCCAGCCCCTAAGGGAGATGCTAAAGCACCCTTACAAGCTTTGATCGTTGATTCTTGGTTTGATAATTACGTGGGCGTTGTGATGTTGGTACGTGTGATCAATGGCACATTAAAACCAAAAGATAAAGTTTTATTGATGGCTTCTGGCACTCAACATTTAGTAGAGCACGTCGGTGTCTTTACACCTAAGTCGATTGATCGTGCTGAACTGTCAGCAGGACAGGTGGGTTTCATTATTGCTGGTATTAAAGAGTTGAAAGCAGCCAAGGTTGGTGACACCGTAACGCACGCACCAGGCCAACAAAATAAAACACCATCAGCAGAACCTCTGCCAGGCTTTAAAGAAGTTCAGCCTCAGGTCTTTGCTGGACTTTACCCGGTTGAATCAAATCAATATGAAGCTCTACGCGAATCATTAGAAAAACTAAAACTCAATGATGCAGCGCTCATGTATGAGCCGGAAGTATCTCAAGCTTTAGGCTTTGGTTTTCGTTGCGGATTCCTAGGCTTATTGCACATGGAAATTGTGCAAGAGCGTCTAGAGCGCGAATTCGACATGGAGTTGATTACAACTGCGCCTACGGTTGTCTATGAAGTTGATCTCAAAGATGGCAGCAAGATTGTGGTGGATAACCCAGCGAAGATGCCTGACCCAAGCCGTATTGAGATGATCTTAGAGCCTATCGTGGTCGTGAACTTATTCATGCCCCAAGAGTATGTCGGCGCGGTCATTACTTTATGTACAGGTAAACGT
>CAXNHG010000137.1:0-3602 GCA_964202085.1 Polynucleobacter sp.
AAATCAGCACGTATTAAAGAGAAGTTACAAGCTCGCACAAAAGAAGTTGTTGCTGAGTAATCAGTTTCAATTTTTTATTCAAAGGCAGCTTAGGCTGCCTTTGTGCTTTTTAGACTCTCAAAAAATACCAAGCTTCAGATAAACTAGAACTCATGTCACGCTCAACGGATCATTTACCTAAAGCCTCGGGCGCTTCTCAATCTATTTTTGACCCAAGAGAAGTGCCGATCGTATCTCGCGATAGTCATATGCCTGCTGTTGAGCTGAGTTTGTTGACACCTGATGCGCTGCGCCTGAGATTTACTCAGGAGAAGCAGTGGGAAGCTGAAGTCACTGATGAAAACCGAGCAGCTTTAGCTAGAGAGGGATCATTCAAAGCGGGTCGCGGAAATGAGCTGACGCCTGCTGCAGTATTAATTCCCTTGATCATTTATGAGAATGAATTAAAAATTCTCCTCACACAAAGAACAGCCCATTTGCATGATCATCCAGGACAAATCAGTTTTCCTGGAGGGCGCTCCGACTCAGAAGACATTTCAGCCGTAGATACAGCTTTACGAGAAGCAGAAGAAGAGATTGGATTACCATCCGACAGAGTTGAGGTGCTTGGCTCATTACCGCATTACTTGACTATCACAGGTTATCAGGTGACCCCCGTAGTGAGCTTGGTAGTTGCAGGACATGCATATGAGCCAGATGAGTTTGAGGTGGCCGATATTTTTGAAGTGCCGATGGCTTATTTGATGAACCCACATCATCATGAACAAAGAATGTGGCAAAGTCCACAGGGCTATCGTCGTTTTTATGCCATTCCCTATGAGAATAAGTTCATTTGGGGAGCAACTGCGGGTATGCTACGGAATCTTTATCACTTTTTAAAAGCATGACATTTTTCTCACTTCTCTTCGCTCTGATTGCTGAACAATATAAGCCAGTTGAAAAGAATCACTGGATTCATCGCATCACCCACGGCTGGTTAGATTTCATTGTCAAAAATATCGACTCTGGCGCAGAGCGCAGCGGCCGATTAGCTTGTTTGGCTGCCTTGATTCCTCCGGTCGTTCTTGTGTTGGCCATCCACATTGTTTTGCTCGCCACTCAACCGATGTTGGCGTTCATTTGGAATGTGTTGATTGTTTATTTATTTTTAGGATTTAGACAATTCAGCCATCCATTCACAGCCATCCATGAAGCCTTGCTCGAGCGTGATCTAGACACTGCGCGACAACTTCTTGCTGAGTGGCAGGGCGCAGGGGTTAACACTGAAACAATGAGCGAGTCAGAGGTGATTCGTTTGACTCTTGAGCAAGCCATCATCGGTGCTCACCGTCATGTTTTTGGCCCAATCTTTTGGTTCATGTTGCCTTTTGGCCCTGCTGGTGTTGTTTTGTATCGCTTAAGTGAATTGGCCGCGCAACGTTGGCCTGCGCAGGCAAGCAGTTCTCTGGGCAGTGCGGCCAGAAGTTTGTTTCAGGTGATTGATTGGATACCGGTACGATTAACAGCCATTGGCTTTGCCATTGTGGGTAATTTTGAAGATGCTATTTATGGATGGCGCTTTCATTTACGCAAGTGGAGCAATGAGCTTGAGGCGATTATTTTGGCAGCGGGCGCCGGTGCATTGGGTGTTCGTTTGGGCGCGCCATTACCTGAGCCAGACAGTGATGAAGCTTTGCGCATGGCTGAATCAGGAGAGCCGCCGATTTACGATTTGGGTATTGAAGCATCTTTGCGCAGTCTGCGCTCTGCGGTTGGCCTGGTTTGGCGCGCAGTGATTCTTTGGCTAACGCTGATTGCTTTGATGACTATTTCAGTTTGGCTTGGATAGTATCTGCGTTCTGGGATTCATGTCGCAGTTGACGAAACAATTCCACACGCTGCGCTGAAATCGTTCCAGTATCTACAGCAGCTCTGACAACGCAGCCTGGTTCATCGCCATGACTGCAGTTATGAAACTTGCATTTCCCCAGTAGGGGCCCGAACTCAATAAAAGCATGTTGCAGCTCGCTCTCTGAGAGATGAGCTAAACCAAACTCCTGAAACCCTGGTGAGTCTATCAACGCACCAGCAAAAGAGCTGGCAGAAGAGCTGGCAGAAATATTTTTTTGATCGGCAGGTAAGTCGTAATAACGACAAGCGGTGGTCGTGTGTTTGCCACTATCTAACTTCTTGGAATGTTCCTGAGTTTGCGCAGCCGCATCAGGAATCAAAAAATTCAGCAGTGTGGACTTGCCCATGCCTGATTGACCAACCAACACCGATACACGGCCCTGAACATGAGGCAGCAAAACCTCTACTGAGGCTGGATCATGTTTGACTGACATTTCGTGTACGGGGTAACCCATTGCAATATAGGGCTCGAGCATCTTGCGAGCAGCAGGTAATTTATTAGGTAGGTCGCATTTATTAAGAATGATTCTGGGGATGATGCCGGCTGTTTCAGCAGCAATCACTGCTCGACCCAAGAGGTCTGGAGAAAAACCTGGCTCAGTCGCAAGCACAATCAAGATTTGATCTACATTGCTGGCAATCGATTTGCTTTTATATGCATCTGAGCGGTACAACAAATTCTTACGCTCAACTATTTTTTCAATGACTGCTTGCTCGGGGCCGGTTTCTTCAACTTCCAAGACATCGCCAACGGCGCCCAAATGTTGTTTTCCACGTGAAGTCACTTGATACAAAGCTTGGGTACTGATGCCTGCCTCAACTCCAATTGCTCTGGCCAAATAATGTCGACCATACGAGGCAACGAGAAGGGCTTTGAATGATTTCATCAAACTATCTTACTGCCATACTTTGTAAGTGAGCAATGCGCAGAGGGGCTGGTGGATGAGAATCATAAAACTTTGAATACAGCGGATCAGGTGTGAGTGTTGCTGCATTGTCTTGATATAACTTGACCAAGGCAGTAATCAAATCGTTGGCTGAAGATTTTTCTGCAGCAAAAGTATCGGCCTCATATTCATGTTTGCGAGAACCCATGCTGTTGATGGGCGTCAAAAAGAAACCAAACACAGGGAATACCAAACTAAACAATGCCAAGGCCAAACCAGCGTTATAGCCGTTTAGGTCTGGCGTGATTCCCAAGCTTAAGTAGAACCAAGCCTTGGTTGAAATCCACCCCAATAAGGCAAGCACTAAAAAGCTCAAAGCAAACGACTGAATCAAGCGCTTGCGAATATGTTGGCGCTTGAAATGCCCTAATTCATGAGCCAAGACTGCTTCGATTTCTTGCGGGTTCAAGCGCTCGATCAAAGTGTCAAAAAACACAATTCGCTTTGCTTTGCCCATGCCTGTGAAATAAGCGTTGCCATGAGCGCTGCGCTTACTGCCGTCCATGATGAAAAGACCTTGGCTGGTGAAGTCGCAACGCTTGAGTAAACCTTCAATGCGATCTTTCAAAGGACCATCTTCGAGCGGTTTAAATTTATTGAACAAAGGAGCAATGAAGGCTGGGAATAACCAAAGCAGCAGTGCATTAAAGCCTACCCACACAAACCAAGTCCAGACCCACCAATACTGTCCAGCTTCTGTCATTAATGTCAGAACTACCCACAAGAGTGGTAGGCCGATGGCAAGGCCCAACAAAATACCCTTGA
>CAXNHG010000138.1:0-3586 GCA_964202085.1 Polynucleobacter sp.
CCTGAGATAGGAGATCACAAGATTACCTACCTTGGTCGAAGGTATATGGTAATAGAAGCAAAAGGTAAAGCTGCTATAGAACTTTACCAAGGCTCATTTGAATCGATTGATTTGAAGTCCTGTGACCTAATCCTGTTAGACGGCAAAGACTGCTGTCCTATTGCCACATTCAATTACGAACCTGATGAAAAATTGACTGGCAAATTAGTAGGCTGGTCATTTCCTGAAACATTTTCCGATCTACTAACAGGCATTCGAGAAATGGCTAAGAAAAACGAACGGTTTCGTACTGCTGTCATAAATTGAGCTAATGTCTGTAGAAAAATTTTGAATCAAAGTAAATTAAAAAAATTAAGAGAATTCAATAATGCATGACATTTACATGGCCGAGGTAAGTAAAGAGTTTCAGCGATGCTGGCAAGCTGCTGGCGTTCACATCCAAAATCAAGCACAAGGTGATTTGCAGAGTTGGTTGCGTGCCCATTTGAATCCCCCATTTCTTGAACATTTGTCATTTCGTCTCGGCAATCAACTGTTCTTTATTCAGCTGCAGGATGTTGATGATGTTCTTGAAGTGCCTGGAAATTTAGGAGGCTTGTTGTCAGTTGCTGATGGCTGTGAAGGACATGCGTGTTTGATGCCCATGCAAAAGATCGCTGGTGAGTGGAGATGTGTTGCGAATGGTTGGGGAATGATCGATGCAAGAACTAAACGCACTGTTAATCCAGTTGCACTAATTAGTGACGAACGTATTGAAATGACTGATTGGGAATTGCAAGACTTTGCCGTTCAAGTAGTTCGAAAAAATTTAGAAAGTCAAGGCAGACAACTTATGTCTTGGCAAGGAAACCCTGGCGTTGATCCATCAATTTGGTTTGTTGGTGATGATGGGCCTGAATGGATTGTTGTCCGGGCATTTCGGCATGGACTAATTAAAGCCTCTAAGCCTAATAATTGGGAAGAAATTGTAAGTAGTCTAAAAAATACTCGTGCATCTGGCAACTATGCAGAAGTGACTTGCGCTAGTCCTGATGATGTTTTCGATCCTACTGGTGATAACGCTGCTAAATTATTTAGAGGACAAGGCCTACATGTTCGATACGTGGGCTTAGAAAAAAACTAAGGAATTGATATGGAAATAATTTTTCGAGAAATGCCGCATACATACGATGAAGTTGTAATGGGCCACAAGTTATGGTTTCCTGAATCTATTGAATCAGACGTGATTTCAGCAACTGCAAATATTGATGGATTCACACCTCTGACTGCAATTTCAAGAAAATACGGATGGAGAAATGATTTACTGACTGCTGCATCAGCTCAGTGCAACATTCGCAATGAAATTGCTGTAATCAAAGAATTAACTCCTACACTTCTTCTTGTACCCTCTACTAAAGGTAAAGGCGACACCGATTTTCTTATCAAAGACCTAATAAAAGCAGCAAACGCTGTAAAAGCCGATGTATTGAATTTCACGCATTTTGGATTCATCCAAAACAAGCTTCCAATTTATGAAATTCAATCAATTTTGGATGTTTTATTTGATGAAAATTTTAAGTCTTCAATTCGTGTAATTATTTGGGATATTGATTTCAGATTTAAAAAAGAAATGAAGCAGATGTGGGCCCTTAAAAATTCCAAAATGTGAAACTACGATAACCTACTCAGATGAATGAATTCAATTCAGTAGACACACTTGTAAGCACCGCGCTTACTCGCAATTGGTGCGTCAATCCAGCTTGCACGACTTGTGGATCGTTTGAGTTCTGTAATGCAATAAAAACATTTCCTCGAGACAAAATTATTGAGGACTTACGAAAACTCAACAACGAATTTTTCATTATGAATAATGACGTATTTCGATTGATTATTCGTGAATGTTCTCAATTACCTCTCGGTGGAGATTTACTTGTAGCTCTGGATGGAACACCGGCTTGCGAACAATTACAAAAAAATATTGACTACGCTAACAATGCTTTCGAGAGATGGCAAAGAAATGAAAAATTAAGAGCAACTTTCGAATCAAAGGAGGCAGTTGAAGCAAGAAAAATTGAGCGTAAAAAGTTGAGAGAAATTGCAACAGCACCACATCGTGAAAGAAAAGATTTAAATAAAGAGGAAATTACAAAAATAATTTCAATTTTTCATTCAACTGCGCCTAAAGATCTTTTGAAAATCGCGAAAAATCTGAATACACAAATTCCAATGAGGACAATTGGTGGACTGATTTACAAAATTCTTTTAGATCATTATAAAAAATCACCAGTACCTTTACAAGATCAGAAAATAATAAATGCACTCTCTGACATATACAGTGGACATTGGAAGAAATTAGCCCAAAATTCTTTCAATATTCCTAGATTAAAAATGTCTAAAAAATATCCTCTGCCGCACTTCTTGTTTGATGTAATACCCCAAGCAAAATACACGCGATGGTTGAGTGCTAAGGCTAAAGCCCATGTGAAAAGGGATCAGCAGCTTCAGTCTGACATCACAGAAATTGAATACAAAAAAAGGATTCATGAAGCGGTCATCCTTAGTGAGGGCAAAGATGCCTACACAGGCGAGCCCCTTGATTGGTCACTCCTCAGCACATGGGACAACGACAAAGCAAAAGAGCAAGGCAGCAGGTACAAAAGTCAATTCGCATTGTTGCCATCCGTTGACCATGTATCTGATCGCCGTGGTCCAACAGAATTTACGATCTGCGCATGGCGAACAAACGCTGCCAAGAATGATCTATCCATTGAAGACTTTATTCAGTTGTGTGAAAAAGTAATCAAGCACATGAGGTAACTCCTATGCCCGTTGGATGTATTCATTTTTTTATCGTTATCAAACGTACTGCTGTTTCGCGAGTCTTGGATAAGGCTGTGACTGAAAACGACCAAGATCGGATAAAGTTCTCTCGATTAATGCTATCGATGGTTCATTCTGATCAACACCTCATAGCCATTGAAGACATGGGCGGAAGTGACTCTGACCTAGAACACTTAAAGTATCTTGGTCTTGACGGACACGATGGCAAAGAATGGCTTGACTATTACGCTCCACACATTGCCAAACTTCCTGCCAATTGGTTGCTCTATGGTCCTATACGAGAACTTCGTAAAGATGGCACACATGGGCAAGTGATTTGGAGTGGTTACAAGCATGTAGATGACCAATCATCTTTGGTAAAGGTTTGGGAAGACGAGGACTACCCTGCTAAGCCTCGTGAGCCTTTTCCACAAAGCGCTAAAACTGCATGTTGATGTCTCAGCGTTACTATATTAATCTTCAATACAACAGTTCTTCACTCTCCATGGTGGCGTTCTTGAATCAATTTGCTTTGCGTGGTAGTTTGGGGGCTTTGAAGCCGCATGATTAATCACCTCGATTTGCGTGTCACTGACCCTGACCTAAGAGTCAAACCTTCAATACGCGCTTTTATTAAAGTCACGCAGTGCAAGCTGCACCTGCACCCTTGCCATCTCAGCGATACCCAAATTCGGCAACACGTTTGCTACTAAATGCCCGATAGCTTCGTTGAGGATCACTTGCCGCCTAATAGGTATGCGGGCAGTGCTGAAATCTTTAAGGTATT
>CAXNHG010000139.1:0-3583 GCA_964202085.1 Polynucleobacter sp.
TCTGACAGAGATGCTGTGTTTGCTATTTTGAAAGAACACAATCTCTATGCTTGCAGCCATGTGGTCGCTAAACCAAACACCACGGGTCAAGTAGAAATCTGGCGCGATGCCAAGAAAATATTTGATGTGCCTCGCCATGTTTTACACAAACTTTGGCAAAGCACCAGCTGGCAAATCGCGCGCTTGCGCGACAACCCAGCGTGTGCTGATAGTGAAAACGACCTCATTGATCAAATCACCGATCCAGGCATGCAGCCTGAACTCAGTTTTGATCCTAGTGAAAACGTTGCAGCACCGTATATCTCTAAAGGCATCAAACCAAAAGTGGCGATTCTCAGAGAACAAGGCGTTAACTCACATTTAGAAATGGCTTATGCCATGGACTGGGCTGGTTTCTCAAGCTATGACGTGCACATGAGTGACTTGATGTCGGGTCGTGTGAACTTAAAAGACTTCCAAGGTTTGGTTGCTTGCGGTGGCTTCAGCTACGGTGATGTATTGGGTGCTGGTGAAGGCTGGGCTAAATCCATCCTCTTCAATAGCAATATCAAAGACCAATTCCAAACTTATTTCAACCGTACTGATACTTTTGGTTTAGGTGTCTGTAATGGTTGCCAGATGATGTCTAACTTGGCCAGCATCATTCCTGGTGCAGAAACTTGGTCTAAGTTCACACGCAATAAATCAGAACAATACGAAGCGCGCTTGGTGATGGTTGAAGTGATAAAGTCACCATCGATCTTCTTGCAAGGCATGGCAGGCAGCCAGTTACCAATCGCAGTAGCGCACGGTGAAGGTTTTGCCAACTTCAGTCAACAAGGTAATAAAGAACAAGCCCAAGCCAAAGGCTTGGTGGCTTTGCGCTTTGTTGATAACCAAGGCTTGCCAACTGAAACCTACCCACAGAACCCGAATGGTTCACCGGAAGGTATCACTGGTTTGACTACACCTGATGGTCGCTTCACGGTCTTGATGCCGCACCCAGAACGCGTTTTCAGAACCGCGCAAATGAGCTGGGCCCCATCACAGTGGAATCAAATCAAAGATGGTGCCAGCCCATGGATGCGCATGTTCCGCAATGCCAGGGCTTGGACGAAATAAATTCATCGTCAATAACCAATAAGCAAACCAGAAGAAGCTCGTGTTAAACAAAATAAATAAGGCTCAACAAGCGTTGGGCCTTATTCTTATCTCGGAGGCCAGCATGGCTAAGAATAAAAACATAAATAACAAAAGCAAAAAAGATCCCAAAGCTCAATTTGCTCCAGTCACCTTTTCAGAAGAGGGAGGCGTTCGATTTCTTCACTTTGGTACTTGGTGGGTTCAAGGTGCGATGCGCATTAACAAACCAGATTTCATTGAATTGGAATATGCCCAACAAATGATGGCAGGCCTTTTGTTTCTTGATCCGAATGACAAACGATTAAACCAACAAAATAAAAAAACCAATCATCAAGCAGCATTCCACATGGTTCAGCTTGGATTGGGAACCGGTGCTTTGACCAAGTTCGCTCATAAAGCTTTTCCAAAAGCTAAAGTCACAGCCATTGATTTAAATCCAGCGGTGATTGTGGCGGCTCGGGTGATGTTTAATTTGCCACCCCCCAATAAAAACCTAGAGATCATTCAAGGCGATGCCTTGAAATACGTCACTACCAAGAAAAACTCTGACAGCATCGATTTACTTCAGGTGGATTTATACGATGCCACCGCCCGAGGGCCAGCATTGAGCTCACCTGAGTTTTACCAAGGATGTTATGACTCCTTAAAGTCACCAGGGGTGATGACGGTTAATCTATTTGGTAATCACAAAAGCTTTAAGACCAATATCAAAAATATTTGTAATGCTTTTGATAATCGGGTCTTGGTATTCCAGCAGGTTCATGACTGTAATGTTGTGGCGATGGCATTCAAGGGCCCCCATTTAGAGGTGGACTGGAAAGATGTCAAAGCCAGGGCAGAGTACTTGGAGAAAAAGCACAAGCTACCAACCAAAGCCTGGGTACCAGGTCTAAGATCCGAAAATGCCAACCAGGAAAACCACCTCTCTATATAGAAGAGCTAAAAAGAGTGCACATTTATAAGAGCGTAACAAAGTAATTCAACCAAGCCATCTTCGGATGGCTTTTTTCATATCTAGGCCAAATTTTATGCGTCAAGGCAAACATTACGTTAAGTTTATTAAAAAGACCAAAATTACCTATCTCCGATCTAATCAAGCAAACTTAATTAAGGCAATCAATGAAGATTAATTTACCAAAAACCCAAGCTGTTGCTCAATTAGATCAAGCTAAAAATGCTAAGTTGATTATTGAGGCTAGTGGACAACTGACTTTTCAGGGTAATGCCGTTAATGACAAACAATTGGAATCAGAGCTCAAGCAACAGTCATCAACACCTCAGTTTCAGCTCCAGGTGAGTGCTGATAAAGCGGTTCCCTATGGTCGTGTGGCTGAAATCATGGCCATTGCCCAATCCAGCGGCGTGTCAAAAATGTCTTTTGTGAGCGTCCCTGCTAAAAGCAAATAACTCTTTATAAGTCTTATAGAAGTGCTGCAAAGCAGCATAAGTTATTGATTCTATTGACTCAATGGCTAATTGCCAAAAAACCTACGAAGTCCTACATTACTTATAAATCACTCATCATGATGGTAACGAGGACACGTTTTGGGGCTATTCAATAAAACTAAAAAAATGAACGCATCGGATTCTGTTGAGTCCTTTGATACATTAATTGGTGCCGCCACCAGAATCGAAGGTCGCATGGTGGTCAATAAAAGCATCCGCTTAGATGGAACCATTGATGGATCAATTGAATCCTCTACTGATACGCAGGTAACTGTTGCGATTGGCAATACAGGTTTGGTTCATGGTGATGTTCGAGCCCACAGGGTGTTGGTGAACGGACAGGTGGATGGCAATATCTATGCCCGTGAAAGATGCGAACTCCATCAAACATCCAAAGTCAAAGGCGATATTCACTACGGCATGCTAGGCATTGAACATGGCGCAGAAATACTGGGCTTGATGGTCAAGAAAATTGAAGCCACAGGCGCCGTCGAAAGCGTCAATGAGGCAAAAGACCTGATCAATAGACTCAATAATTAAAACTAAGAATCTATCGATACCCCTTTATTAATTTATACCTAAGATATGTTATTCAATTCTTTATCCAAAGAACCTCAAATTGATGGGGATAAATTAAAACAAACAAGAGTGGATAAAAACCTATCTGTAACGGAGTTAGCTCGTGCCTGTGTCTTAGCACCCAAGCACATCATTCAACTAGAAAATGGCGAGTCCTCTAATTTCTTTTCAGCTCATCACAAAGTACAAGTGGCGAAAAAAGTGGCGAGCTATCTTGGTTTAGATGAGAGAGCTTATTTGGATTCAAGTTCTAATTGAGTCTATAAGCGAAGCGCTGGTATCAACAGCCATTCGACCCCAACAACATGATTAAGCAAAAAAGCCATCTTTTTAAAATAAGATGGCTTTGGGTTTATAGTTACGGTAGTAGGGCTTTAACTAAATAGCTATGAGCTTATTGAATTTTTGCCTTGGCTTTAAGTTTTTTAAGCATCTC
>CAXNHG010000140.1:0-3583 GCA_964202085.1 Polynucleobacter sp.
TGGAATTGACCATCAAGACCTATAAAAATCGCCTCGCCAGGCGCAACGTCTCTGACAAATTTGAAACCTAAGCCTTCTAAGGTCACTGACTCAGAAGCAATTAACCATTCAGGGCCATTGGGCGTGTCCATGCGGCCAAGGCACAAAGGACGAATACCGAATGGATCACGGAAAGCCAATAAACCATAACCAGCGATCAAGGCGACCACTGCGTAAGAGCCTTTTAAACGCTTTTGTACTTTGATCACTGCAGCAAAGGCTGATGCAGCATCTAAGGCAATGCTGTCTGTGGCGCGTTGCAACTCATCGGCCAAAACGTTCAAAAGAACTTCTGTGTCTGAATTGGTGTTGATGTGACGACGATCACGATAGAACATCTCGTCACGCAAAACAGGTGCATTGGTTAGGTTGCCGTTATGAGCCAAAATCAAACCAAATGGCGCATTCACATAAAACGGTTGAGCCTCTTCTTCACTGCTCGCTGATCCAGCGGTGGGATAACGGACCTGACCAATACCAGCATTGCCTGGCAAGCTGCGCATATTGCGTGTTCGGAAAACATCACGCACCATGCCGTTGGCTTTATGCATGCTAAATGAACTACCGTTCATCGTAGCTATACCAGCAGCATCCTGACCGCGATGCTGCAACAGCAACAATGCGTCATAGATCAACTGATTCACTGGACCATTGCCAACTGCCCCGACAATTCCACACATAAAGACCTCTATCTTTTAAAACTACTTCTTTAACTGCCCAGACACCTGAGCAGCCCATTCGTCTGGTAACCAAGCTTGCGCCATGCCGGTAAGTAATTCTATTGCTGGCAAAGTCCAAGCTTTACGCCATTCGCTTGTTTGAGTCGCCCCAGTCAATGCCAAGAGACTACTCAAGACAACAATGACCAGCAAACCTCTTAAGAGACCAAAAGCAAAACCTAAAAAACGATCCATCGGGCTCAAGCCAGCTTGCTGCATGAGCTTGGCTAAAAAGCGCCCAATCAATGCGCAAATGATCATTGTGACAATGAACAAAATCACAAAGCCAAGAGCCAGCTGAGTCATCTCGCCGCCAGGCACGCCGCTCAACCATTCTTTGGCTAGCCAAGTCGCATAGTGATAAGAAATCCAAGCGGCAGCAACCCAAGCAATTAAAGCAAAAACTTCTCTGATCAAACCACGCCAAATACCTAACAGCGCCGAGATTGCGAGTACCGCAAAAAATCCTATGTCAACAGCAGTGAAGTGAAGGTTCATGGTTGTTCAGATCCCTTGATCACTGTGGCTTTTGCTCAATAATTTTAGGGCTTAAACCAATGTACTTGATTTTTTTCTCAGCAGCTTCAGCACTGGCCTTATCTTCGTAAGGACCAGATCTTAAAAGATGGAGTTTGACACCTTCTTTATTGGTTCTGATTTCAATGTAGCTGCTGACTTTTTGTTCTGTTAATTTCTTCTGCCAATTCTTGACGCGCTCTTCTGAGGAGAATGCGCCAATTTGCACAATGAACTTACCATTGGCATTGACTCCTGAACCTGGGGCGGCAGGAGTTGCTGAGGTGCGATTCTCAAGAATTGATAAAACTTCTTCGCCTTTATCCAATGATTTCGCCACTGGTGTGGGCTTATCAGTTTTAGGCTCTTCTTTTTTTACTTCTTTGGATTCTTTGGTGTCTTTGTTTTCCGTTGCTGTCACAGGCGCAGACGGTGTGGTCTTGATTGAATCAGCAGCCTTTGGCTCTTCATCTTTTTTCTCGTCTTTTGATCCGGGTTGAATGATTTGGATCGCAATGTCGTTGTTATATTGCTTTGGCTTAGAGTCAAAAATGATTGGTAGACCAGCGACTGCAACTGTCACCAAGAAAATTGCGCCAAGCAATCGATGTCTGGCTTTTTGACGCTCTGGGTCTTCTGTTAGACCATCCTCAACGGGCGTGTTGTTTTTACTGCTTGGGCGGTTAAGGAAGGGTAGGCGCATCAGCTAAGTTATAGGTTCAAAGTTATGTCATGGTTAATGAGCTTTTGCATTTCGATAGGCTAGCACACCAGCAACGGTATAAAAGGATCCGAATACCGATATTCTATCACCCTCACCCGCCTTTTTTAAGGCTGATTCATAGGCCAAAGCAGGACTTGAGAAAACCTCTATGCCAGAGTGAATCCCCTCCTTGAAGCCCAAGGATCTCAAGCGCGTCGCCAGGGATTCTGCAGAAGCCGCGCGAGGGGTCGGTAAATCACAAAAATACCAAAAATCAATCTTGTCCATCATGGGCTTTAAGACGCCATCAATGTCTTTATCGGCCATGGCACCAAAAACTGCAATCGTATAGGGGTGATAGGCCATGTTTTCGAGATTTTGTGCAAGAGCGGCGCTGGCATGAGGGTTGTGGGCCACGTCCAAAATGATGGTGGGCTGCCCAGGCAGCACCTGAAAACGCCCCGGTAACTCAACCCAAGCCATGCCGTTCCTGATTTCTTGTGCGCCCACTGGTAAGCGGTCTCTGATGGCAATCAAGGCCGCAATCACGGCGCTTGCATTGAGCAATTGATTAGCACCGCGCAATGCTGGATAGCCCAGACCTGAAAAACGTTTGCCTCGACCTGCCCAACCCCACTGTTGTTTATCACCCTGAAAGTTATAGTCTTTACCCATTAACCACAAATCAGCGCCGATCGATGTTGCATGATCAATCAATGATTGAGGTGGTACCGGGTCTGCGCAGATGGCAGGTTTATCGGAGCGAAAAATACCGGCTTTTTCAAAAGCGATTTTTTCGCGGGTGTTCCCAAGGTATTCCATATGATCCAAATCGATGCTGGTGACGATCGCACAATCCGTATCGATGATGTTCACTGCATCCAAGCGTCCACCCAAACCAACTTCCAGAATCACTGCATCCAAATCAGCCGTTGCAAATAAATGCATAATGGCCAAGATGGTGAACTCAAAATAAGTCAGCGTTGGTGGATTCGGCAAAGAGGCTCTGGCTAACTCCACTGCTCTGAAGTGCTCGAGTAAAAGTTTATCGCTCACGTTCTCGCCGTTCACGCGCGCACGTTCATTGAATGACAGTAAATGAGGAGATGTGTGGCAACCGACTTTATACGAGGCTGCCAATAAGACGCTTTCTAATAAAGCGCAAGTAGAACCTTTGCCATTGGTGCCACCAACAGTGAAGACCACCGCTTGGAAATTAAGTTGCAGAGCTTCTTTGACACGCGTGATGCGCTCTAGGCCCATATCGATGCCAACAGGGTGAGCCGTCTCTAAGTGTCGGAGCCAATCATCTAAATTGTCAAACGTAGCAGGCAAGTCAGGCTGGAATCTTAAGCAACAGTATCTGTTGGCAACTTCAACAACAGCGCTAATAAATCGGCAATCTCTTTGCGCATTTGACGACGATCAACAATCATGTCAATGCCGCCCTTTTGCATCAAGAACTCTGAACGCTGGAAGCCTTCTGGTAGTTTTTCGCGAACTGTTTGTTCAATCACGCGCGGACCAGCAAAACCAATCAAGGCTTTGGGCTCAGCCATCACCACATCGCCCATGAAAGCAAAACTAGCGGAAATACCACCCATGG
>CAXNHG010000141.1:0-3560 GCA_964202085.1 Polynucleobacter sp.
ACGGTGAACTCTGTTTGCTCTGCAGCCACGGCGCCAGCAGCACCACCCGCACCAGGAGCAGCAACAGCCATTGCTGCTGCTGAAACACCAAATTTTTCTTCAAATGCTTTAACTAGATCGTTCAAGTCCATTACAGACATGTTGCCAACGGCTTCTAGAATGTCGTCTTTAGTAACTGCCATTTTTAAAACTCCTAATTCAAATTTCTTTAGTTAATTAAAGTCAGACCGCTATTACGCAGCCTCTTTAGCTTTCTTTTCTGCAACCGCTGCCAATACGCGAGCCATACCAGAAATTGGGGCTTGCATAACGCCAAGTAACATTGCGATAAGTTCGTTACGACCTGGAATAGATGCCAATGCTTTGACAGCTGCTGCATCCATCACCTTGCCGTTGTATGAACCCGCTTTGATCACTAAAGCTGCTTGCGTCTTTGAAAAGTCGTTTAGAACTTTTGCTGACGCAACTGGGTCTGCGGAAATACCGTAAATAAGCGGTCCAGCCATTTCACCGGCCAATGCTTCGAACGACGTTCCTTGAACTGCGCGACGTGCCAAAGTGTTCTTCATAACGCGAAGGTAAACACCATTTGCACGAGCTTGAGCTCGCAGAGTAGTCAGTTCGCCCACTGGAATACCGCGGTATTCAGCTAGCACCATGGTTTGAGCTTGTGCAATTTCCGCACCCACCTCAGCCACGACCGCCTTTTTGTCTTCCATATTTAAAGGCACTGTTTAACTCCTATTTACCTAACCGTTGCCAGTTAGGGGTTACACACAGGCGAAATCTTTTCAGGATCGCCATCTGCGCTGGCGCTATTTCTAGCATTAAGAGTTATCTCTAACTCACCAACGGTCTTTGATGTTCAAGCAAGAAATTACTCTCTTGCTTGACCCAAAGTTCTTTTGTTAGCTGCTGATTAAGCAGCCAATGAGTTTTGGTCAACGCGCACACCAGCACCCATGGTGCTACTGACGGCAACTTTTCTCAAATAAATACCCTTACCAGCTGCTGGCTTGGCTTTTGTTAAAGCGTCCAACAATGCTAATAAGTTGTTTTTCAATGCGCCCGACTCAAATGAGCGACGACCGATTGTTGCGTGAACAATACCGGCTTTGTCTACACGGAACTGCACCTGACCTGCTTTAGCGTTTTTAACTGCGCCAGCAACGTCTGGGCTCACTGTGCCAACTTTAGGATTAGGCATCAAGCCTCTTGGCCCCAAGATCTGACCTAATGTACCGACGATACGCATTGCGTCTGGAGATGCGATCAAAATATCGAAATCAATCTTGCCGCCTTTGATTTGGTCGGCCAAATCTTCCATACCAACAATTTCTGCGCCAGCGGCTTTAGCTTGTTCAGCTTTTTCACCTTGAGCAAAAACCGCCACACGCACAGACTTACCAGTGCCTTCAGGCAACACAACTGAACCACGAACAACTTGGTCAGATTTTTTTGCATCAATACCAAGCTGAACGGCAACGTCGATAGACTCATCAAACTTAGCTGTTGCAAATTCTTTAACAAGGCTCAAAGCCTCATCAATAGGGTAAAACTTATTACGGTCTACTTTTGCTTGAAAAGCAGCTACGCGTTTAGAAACTTTAGCCATGATTAGAGTCCTTCCACAGTGATGCCCATAGAGCGGGCGCTACCAGCGATTGTGCGAACAGCTGCATCCATATCGGCCGCTGTAAGATCAGGCATTTTTGCCTTAGCAATTTCCTCAGCTTGAGCGCGAGTAATCTTGCCAACCTTATCTGTATGTGGGCGTGGAGAACCTTTTTCCAACTTAGCAGCTTTTTTAATCAACACTGTTGCTGGAGGAGTCTTCATCACGAATGTGAAGCTCTTGTCTGCAAACGCTGTGATCACAACTGGAATTGGTAAACCTGGTTCCATGCTTTGTGTTTGAGCATTGAACGCTTTACAGAATTCCATGATGTTCAATCCGCGTTGACCTAACGCAGGACCAACTGGTGGCGATGGATTCGCTTTACCGGCTGGGATTTGTAGCTTAATAAAGCCAATAATCTTCTTTGCCATTTTTACACTCCAATAATGGTGCGTCTTTTATATTCAAAAAGACCACCGTTGAGTAAAACGCCTTGCTAGAGCGGCAACCCTAACTCAGCTCCTCATACAAACCTGTTTACACAGGCCCGTAAATCTTTACATCTTTTCTACCTGACCGAACTCTAGCTCTACAGGGGTGCCGCGACCGAAGATCGTTACAGAAACTCTCAAGCGAGACTTCTCATAGTTAACCTCTTCAACGTTGCCATTAAAGTCTGTGAATGGGCCTTCTTTAACACGCACCATTTCACCCACCTCAAACAATGTTTTTGGTTTTGGCTTATCAACACCAGCTTGCATTTGGTCCATAATTTTTTGGACTTCAGCAGGTGAAATTGGTGATGGTTTATTTCTAACGCCGCCAACAAAGCCAGTAACCTTTGCTGTATTTTTTACCAAGTGCCAGGTCTCATCAGTCATTTCCATTTCGATGAGAACATAGCCGGGGAAGAAGCGGCGCTCAGATACAGCCTTTTGTCCGCCTTTGATCTCAACGACCTCTTCTGATGGGACTAAAATTTTTCCAAACTTCTCCGCCATGCCAGATCGCGCAATGCGTTCTGTCAAACCTTTTTGCACGCTCTTCTCCATACCAGAGTAGGCGTGAATCACATACCAGCGCATATTGCCCATGGTCTGTGTATTAATGATTGCTTGTTCAGACATCTTTTGCTCACTTCCAACCGAGGAATACAGAGAAAACTAACCACTCAATGAGTTTGTCAGCTGCCCACAAGAACAAAGCCATGACAACAACAAAAGCAAAAACTATCAATGTCATTTGCGTTGTTTCTTTACTACTTGGCCACACTACTTTTTTAGCCTCAGCCACTGATTCTTTTGCATAAGCGATAAAACGCTTACCATCTGAAGAGATTGCCGCAACGACGATTGCAACAGCAAAACCACCAAGCAGCGCAGCTAAGCGAACCCAGATAGTTTGACCGGCAAGCATGTAATATGCGACCAAAGAAAGAATAACAATAAGACCCGCCAGGATTGGCATCCAGCTAGTTTTATTTTCTTGTTCTACAGATGTTTGTGCCATATTTTTCAGTTTGCTGTGGCAGGGGCGGAGGGCATCGAACCCCCAACCTTCGGTTTTGGAGACCGACACTCTGCCAATTGAGCTACGCCCCTTACGTTCATTATTCTAAAACTTTAGCAACAACACCGGCGCCAACAGTACGGCCACCTTCGCGGATCGCAAAACGGAGACCTTCTTCCATCGCAATCGGAGCAATCAACTTCACTGTAATCGTGACGTTATCACCAGGCATCACCATCTCTTTGTCTTTCGGCAATTCGATTGAACCTGTTACGTCAGTTGTACGGAAGTAGAACTGTGGACGATAGTTGTTAAAGAATGGTGTGTGACGACCACCTTCGTCTTTACTCAACACATACACCTCAGCTGTGAAGTGTGTGTGGGGCGTAATAGAACCTGGCTTAGCCAATACTTGGCCACGCTCAACCTCTTC
>CAXNHG010000142.1:0-3560 GCA_964202085.1 Polynucleobacter sp.
CGTCCACCGAGTACATCGATTTATCAAGGTTTCCCGAGCTTTAACTGGCGCGTTACCAAACCACTAACCAACTACACTCAACACGCCTCAGTCAGTTAGGCGCTGTGTTGTCTTGGAAATGTGAGGGTAGGGCCTCTCTTTTTTAGAAATGGGTCCCCTACCTCTGCTATGCACAATATTTTGCGCGAGCGATTAGTGTTTTTCAAAAAAATAATGTCAAGCTTTTGACTTGGGCTTGGGGAATATTTTTAAAACAATTTCACTCAACTCATCTGGGTCGCTTAAGTCCATCGCACCTATACCCGGTAGTTTTCGGCCTCGTGTCTTGGTGCCTATGAACATGTTCAAGTACCAGCCGAGCTACTCGAGAAGCGCAAACCGTAGACTCTTTTGACTGCGCTACACTCCAAAAACTTTCTAATTTATTTCTTTTTGAGTTGGGGTTGATCCAGATAGCGAACATCTCTCACAGGAAGTGGAAGAGGATTTATGTATTGATATCCCTTGCTTTGCCAATAAACTAATTCTGGAAACCCGGCAGACACAACGGTTATAAAGCCGTGCATATCTTCAGCCTTAAATCCTGCTGCAATCATGGCATTGTTGCACATCTTAAACTCAACTCCTGCTTGAGCCAGTTCAGCCATTTTCTGAATAATGCCTTGATACTTTTCATAGTTTTCTATTGCAAAAGCACGTAACTCAGGGCCATGTGTCACAACAATTACTTTTCCTTTGGTTATTTTTTGTGTGTTTTTTACAAAGGCATATAAAACATTCAGACTGTTTGGATTTTCATAATTGACATCAAAAATAACATCAATCTTAGGTGATTCATGCATATCAACCTTTGCCGTCCCATATGGTGCAAATGTAGCAGATTGAACAACTGAGCTATTGATGACCTTATCTGCAGCGAATGCATTTCCCCCGAACTGAAAAGCAGCAAAGTTTATAAATACCACTATTAATAACACGATTTTTTTCATTTAAATCTCCTTTAGATGCTGTCTTTTTACAGAAGAAGATCGGGCCTAACAAATACTTTATTCGTATGCCCTTATCATTTTTAGCAATATGGACACTTCTGGAACTCTTTTATCCAAGTGGCGGTTAATAAAGAAAATGGGTCATGGCTAGATGTAAAACGGTCCTAAGGTATAGTTTGAAACACATTCTCCGCCAATACTAATTAAAAAGCCCTTAGTTTTTGCGTAAGGGCTTTTTACTATTTTTATGCTTCTTTATTTCTCTACGAACGCTCTTTCATAAACGTAATCACCTAGCTGACCAAGACTTGGCGATACCTTAAAGCCTTTGGCGTCGAGCATTGCTGAGATTTCTTTGAGCATCGACGGGCTACCGCAAATCATGCCGCGATCATTTGCTGGGTCCAGAGGAGGCAAACCAATGTCTTTGAACAGCTGACCGTTTTCAACTGCAGTCGTCAGGCGCCCTGTGTGCTTGAATGCTTCTCTGGTGACTGTTGGGTAGTAGATCAATTTTTCACGCACCATCTCGCCCAAGAATTCATCATTGGGCAATACGTTGCGGATGTAATCTTCGTAGGCCAATTCACTGACCAAACGCACCCCATGAATCAAGACCACTTTTTCAAAGCGCTCATAAGTGTCTGGATCACGGATGATGCTCATGAATGGCGCTAAACCCGTACCCGTGCTGAACAAGTAAAGATTCTTACCGGGATTCAAGTCATCAATCACCAAAGTGCCGACAGACTTGTCGCTGACCAAAATAGGATCGCCTACTTTGATGTTTTGTAGACGAGAGGTCAGAGGACCGTTTTCAACTTTGATGCTTAAGAACTCAAGGTACTCTTCGTAATTGGCGCTGGCCACACTGTAGGCTCGCACCAATGGCTTACCATCAATCTCCAAACCAATCATCAAGAAATGGCCATTGCGAAAGCGCAGGCTTTTGTTTCGAGTGGTTGTGAAACTGAATAAGGTGTCGTTCCAATGCTTCACGCTCAGAACTGTTTCGGTGTTGTAACTGGCCATGGTTTTCTGCTGTAGGTTTCTTCGGTTTCTTGTAACCTAGTATTTTAAACACTTACACGTCTCTTATCTGAATTGAAGCTCAGATTAAGTAAAAGATTTGGCTTTATTTGATTTGAATCAGTGATTTGCTCAGTCTTCGTAAGCTTTGCTTTCTTTGCGGCCCAGGGCTGATGATTTGGCTTTTTCTTGCGCAATTGAATCTGAGACAGCAGGACAGCCATCTCTTCTGGTGAAACCTAATAGATGACCGCCATCATCAACAACAGCAATGGAAACAGCGAATTGATTTTTTTCTGCAAAATCATTCGCTGCCTGTAACAACACATCAACGTCTGATTTGATGAGGTATGGTTTTTGTTTCAAGCCCCCTCCATCCCCAATCTTTTAGAGCAATAAGTCTTGTGCTGCCACAACTCCACTACCTTTTAACTTGATGCCGAAAGCTTTCATACCCATTTCACAACCGCTCAATGCGCCCAACAAGGCTAACTCGTTGCAATCCCCCAAGTGTCCAACACGGAACATCTTGCCTTTGACTTTGCCAAGACCTGTGCCCAAGGAAAGGTTGTACCTTTCGTGAATTAATTTTCTTAACTTGTCAGCATCCACACCTTCTGGCGTTACAACACCAGTCAATACTGGTGAATAAACAGCTGGGTCCTTACATTGAATCTCTAGACCCCACCCTTCAACTGCGGCACGACATGCTTTAGCCAAACGCTGATGGCGTGCAAATACATTGTCTAGACCTTCAGTCAAAATCATGTCCAAGGCCTCATGCAAACCGTACATCAAGTTGGTTGATGGCGTGGTTGGCCAGTAACCAGTTTTATTGGATTCTATAATCTCGTCCCACGCCCAAAATGCTTTTGGTAATTTAGCTGTTTTATTAGCTTCCAGCGCTTTAGGTGACAAGGCATTGAAACCCAAACCTGGTGGCAACATCAAACCTTTTTGTGAGCCACTCACTGTCACATCAACACCCCACTCATCATGACGGTAATCAGCTGACCCCAAACCTGAAATCGTGTCCACCATCAATAAAGCAGGATGCTTTGCTGCATCGATGGCTTTTCTGACGATTGCCATATTAGAAGTAACACCTGTGGATGTTTCGTTATGAACCACACACACAGCTTTGATTTGGTGTGCTGTGTCAGCTTTTAAACGCTCTTCAATCATGGCTGCATCGACACCATAGCGCCAACCTTCTGTACCTGGCTTACCCAAGAATTCTGTTTTGATACCCAAACGATCAGCCAATTTTTGCCACAAGGTTGCAAATTGACCAGTTTCATACATCAACACGAGATCGCCCGCGGATAGAGTATTGACCAAAGCGGCCTCCCAAGCACCGGTTCCTGATGAAGGGTAAATGATGACGGGATGCTTGGTCTTGAAAATCTTTTGCATATCAGCCAATAACTTCAGGCCTAACTGACCAAACTCAGGACCACGATGGTCGATGGTTTGGAAGCTGATCGCTCTTAAAACACGTGCCGGCGCAGGGCTTGGGCCTGGAATGTGCAAAAAATGGCG
>CAXNHG010000143.1:0-3550 GCA_964202085.1 Polynucleobacter sp.
GGCGCCATGAGTGGTTATAGGATCACCGATCCTGCAGCCCTAGAATGCGCCAAAGAAGCCTCTGGCGAACTTCGTCTAGACATTGAAGCAGCATTTAGCCAAGGTCTACCAAATACCCCTATGGCTGGCTCACGTATTTCTGTGATTTCCGGTAACTTCATTATTGCTAGGCCAGTGGGCATTGTTGATGGTGTTGATTTTATGCACACAGGATTGGTGCGCAAAGTGGACTCTGAGTCCATTGCTCACTCCTTGCTAAATAACAAAATTGTCTTGATGTCGCCCCTTGGATTCTCTCCAACAGGTCAAGCCTTCAATATTGCCTACGAAGATGTGGCCACTGCCACTGCGATGGCCGTGAAAGCTGATAAGTTAATTTTCTTGACTGAATACAACGGCATCACTGATCTTGAAGGCGAATTGATCAAAGAATTTTCATTGCGCCAACTAGAAGATCACATCAGCAGTTTAACCTTGGCCGATGCAGATCTGAAGGTGCTCTTACAAAACGCCATTCGTGCCATCAAATCTGGTGTGAGTCGTGTTCACTTATTGCCGCATGATCGTGACGGCGCTTTGCTTGAAGAATTATTCACGCACGACGGTATTAGCACAATGATTGCAGCATCCGACATTGAACATTTGCGTGAAGCCAATTTAGATGATGTTGGTGGTATTTTGCAATTGATTGAGCCGCTCGAAGACGAAGGTATTTTGGTTGCACGTGGTCGTGACACTATTGAACGTGACATCACTCATTTCTCAGTGATTGAGCATGATCGCGTTTTATTCGGCTGCGCAGCCCTCTTTCCATACCCTAATGATATAGGCGAGCTTTCTTGTTTAGCAGTGGATCCTCAAGCTCAAGAATCAGGCGACGGCGAAAGATTACTCAAGCGTATCGAGGCCAGAGCCAAGGCATCAGGCTTGAAAAAATTATTCGTTTTAACAACCAGAGCCGAACATTGGTTCTTAAAGCGTGGCTTTATAAGAGCCAGCGTTGATGACCTTCCAGCAGAGCGCAAAGAGCTCTATAACTGGGAACGTAAATCAATGGTCTTGATTAAAAACATTTGATACAAATAATTTATTGATTAAAGAGGTAAAAGATGGCTCGCATGATTCATTGCATTAAATTAAACAAAGAAGCTGAGGGTTTGGATTTCGCACCAATGCCAGGCGATTTAGGTAAGAAGTTGTGGCAAGAGGTTTCTAAAGAAGCGTGGGCTGGTTGGTTGAAACATCAAACCATGTTGATCAATGAAAATAGACTCAACATGGCCGATACTCGAGCTCGCCAATACTTACTCAAGCAAGTTGAGAAATACTTTTATGGTGATGGCGCTGATGGTGTTCAAGGTTATGTTCCAGAAAATAAGTAAATGATTTTCCGCGAACTTTGCTGTAAAAAAAGGACGCTGATGCCTCCTTTTTTATTGAAGTCTTTTTATATCAATAGGTATGGCGGCGCACACCAGCAGACTCACCAATCAAAAGAACATTGGCCTTTCTTCTGGCAAAAAGTCCATTACACACGACACCAGGGATCTGATTGATTTGAGACTCTAGACCTACTGGGTCTTTAATCGATAGACCAGCCACATCTAAAATCCATCCTTGATTATCGGTGACATAGACCAAATCAGATCCCTTAACTTTACGAAGCGCCACCGCCCCGCCTTATTTTTCTAATTCACGGGCCACTTGAGCATGAGCCATTGGAATAATTTCCACGGGCAATGGAAACTTACCCAATACATCCACTTGTTTACTACCATCACAAATACAAATAAATGATTGAGCTAGTTCAGCCACGATTTTTTCACGGGTCAAGGCGCCACCACCACCTTTGAGCATATGTCCATGAGGATCAATTTCATCGGCACCATCAACGTACATCGGTAAACTTTGAACATTATTGCTATCCAAGACCTTAAAGCCATGCTTCTGCAAACGTTCTGTACTGGCTTGAGAGCTGGAGACAACACCCGAAAAGTGAGATTGATGTGGCGCAATGGCATCAATGAATAAATTAGCAGTAGACCCAGTACCAACCCCTAAAATACCGCCTGGGGCCATATTTTTTAGGACTTCATCCTTGGCGGCTTCAGCCACCATTGCTTTGAGTTGATCTTGGGTATACATGAAAACCTGTTTAGGTGATTAATAGAGTTAATTTACAGCATTATTTGAGAAGCATTCTAAAATAAGACCATGAGCACATTGCTTGAACAATTAAAACAATACACGACCGTGGTTGCCGATACTGGCGACTTTGAGCGCATGCAGGCTTTTTTGCCGCAAGACGCCACGACCAATCCGTCATTGATCCTAAAAGCCGCCCAACTTCCAAGCTACCAATCATTGATTGCCAATGTCAAAGCAAAGAATATGGGCAAACCAGTAGATCAAGTGATTGATGCATTGCTCGTGGCTTTTGGCATTGAGATATTAAAAATTGTTCCGGGGCGAGTTTCCACAGAGGTGGATGCGCGTTTATCGTTTGATACAGCAGGCACGATTAAAAAGGCTCGAGAAATAATTGCCGCATACGAGGCCAATGGTATTTCTAAAAAACGTGTACTGATCAAAATAGCCAGCACCTGGGAAGGCATTCAGGCAGCGAAGGTTCTTCAGGCCGAAGGTATTGCCTGCAATATGACCCTCTTGTTCAGCTTGATTCAGGCAGTTGCTTGTGCCGATGCAAAAGCTCAATTGATTTCACCATTTGTTGGGCGCATCACCGATTGGCATAAAAAGTCTTTGGGCGCGCAATGGCAGGATGAAGTTCATGGGGGCGCGGATGACCCCGGCGTTGTTTCTGTGAAGAGTATCTATAACTACTACAAGAGTTTTGACATCCCAACCGAGGTGATGGGTGCAAGTTTTAGAAATATTGGCCAAATCACTCATTTAGCTGGCTGTGATTTATTGACCATCAGTCCGGAGCTGCTCGCTGAGTTACAAGCTAAATCCGCAGCATTAACTCCAGCATTGACAGTCAAAAGTGCTCAGGCTGTTCAATTGAATGCCATCAAGGCTGATGAAATATCATTCCGCTATCAGTTGAATCAAGACGCCATGGCTACAGAAAAACTCTCAGAGGGCATCCGTTTGTTTTGTGCTGATATTGAAAAGTTAGAAAAGGTTTTAGCCTAGCAGGTCATCCTGCTTTAGCAATTCTCTGTCTTCTGGCTTCATACAAGGCGACGCCGCTGGCAACAGAAACGTTCAAGCTTGCTACACCACCCATCATCGGTATTTTAACCAGTGCATCACAAGTCTCTCTGGTCAACCTTCGCATACCTTCACCTTCAGCGCCCATCACCAAAGCAACGGGGCCTGTGAAATCCATGTCATAGAGTGTTTTCTCAGTCTCATCATCTGTTCCAATAAGCCAAACACCCGCCTCTTGAAGTTCACGCATGGTTCTAGCTAGATTGGTCACAGCAATCAAAGGCATGGTTTCAGCTGCACCACTGGCCACTTTACTCACCGTGGCGTTCAAATGTGCGGAGCGATCTTTGGGCACGATCACAGCGTCGACACC
>CAXNHG010000144.1:0-3546 GCA_964202085.1 Polynucleobacter sp.
TCAGTGCTTGATTGGATGGAATGGTCCAGGGTGTGGTGGTCCAGATCACCGCCATGCCTTCTGATTTTGGCAACTGGCCTAATGAGAATGCTTTGGCGATTGCTGGTAATTGATCGCTCGGGAATGCAAACCCAACATCCACAGCAAGATCTTCTTTGTCTTGGTATTCGACCTCAGCCTCTGCCAAAGCAGAGCCGCAATCAAAGCACCAGTTCACTGGCTTTAATCCGCGGTAAACATAACCATCCTCGAGAATTTTTCCAAGCGCCCGAATTTCATCAGCTTCGTTCTTAAAGTCCATCGTGAGATATGGGTTTTGCCAATCACCCAGAACACCCAAACGCTCAAAGTCTAGCTTTTGTTTTGCGATTTGGACTTTTGCATAGGCCCTGGCTTTTTCTTGCACCTCTGCGGTTGGTAAATGTTTGCCAAATTGTTTTTCAATTTGAATTTCGATTGGCATTCCGTGACAGTCCCAGCCAGGAACATACTTTGCATCATAGCCAGCAAAGCTTTTGGCTTTGACAATCATGTCCTTCAGAATTTTATTAACAGCGTGTCCGATGTGAATATCACCGTTTGCATAGGGAGGGCCATCATGCAAGATAAATGTTTTCTTACCAGCTCTTGCTTCACGAATTTTTTGGTAGATTTTTTTCTCTTGCCATTCTTTTACCCAAATAGGTTCGCGCTTGGGTAAGTCGCCGCGCATCGGAAATGTCGTGTCGAGTAAGTTAACAGGGTAAGAATTTTTTTTATCAGACATGGTCATTTATTTCAAAGTAATTTTTTGCTGCTACTGCATCGTTATTGATGGCGGCTCTAAGTGTTTCTAAATCGTTATATTTTTCTTCGTTTCTTATTTTCTTAAGAAGCTCAACGCGCAGTAATTTTCCATAAACTTCCTGATGAAAATTAAAGATGTGAACTTCCAGTAAATATCTTCCTGAATCATCCACCGTGGGTCTTTGCCCAAGGCTTGCAACCGCAGGTAGTGGATTGTCGCTTAAGCCGTGGACTTGTGCGATAAAAATACCTTGGGCTGCCGGCTTTCTTTTGTGAAGTCTGTTGGCCACAGCCAAGTTCAAGGTTGGAAAGCCGAGTGTTCTGCCAAGCTTTTGACCATGCAGTACATGGCCGCTCAACATGTAGGGGCGACCGAGTAATTGTTGCACTCGATTCATCTGCCCATTTTGAAGTGCAAGTCTGATGGCAGAACTAGAGATTCTTTCTTGATCTTCAACCAAAGTTTCCATGTTCTCAACTGAGAACCCGAATTGCTTTCCAGCAGCTTGTAAGTCAAAAAAATTACCTGCGCGCTTCGCACCAAAATGAAAGTCATCACCAATCAAAATGGACTTCACCTGTAAACCATCAACCAAAATATCTTTAACAAAAGCTTCAGAGCTCAAATTGGCAAATGCTTGATTGAAGTGAACCACCAATACTTGGTCAATGCCGATTTCTGCCAAAGCTTCTAATTTGTCTCTCAAACCTAAAATTCTTGCAGGAGCTTTTTCAGGTGCAAAGTATTCAATCGGATGAGGTTCAAATGTCATCACACACGATTGCACTTGAAGGGCTTTCGCCTTTGCCACTAATTTTTTTAGCAAAGCCTGATGCCCCCGATGCACACCATCAAAATTGCCGATGGTCAGGGCGCAGGGGGTCCAATTAGTTGCGGGAGGGATGCCTCTAATTACCTTCACGTTAAGGTATGAATTATATTGGCGGGCATGACTTCAATTGTTATTCTTATTTCTGGCCGTGGCTCCAATATGGAAGCCATCGTTCATACTGCTCAAAAAGAGGCTTGGCCGGCTAAAATTGCAGCGGTTATTTCTAACCGCCCCAATGCTGGAGGCCTTGATTTTGCTAGGTCTCAGGGTATCCAGACAGCAGTCTTGGTTCATTCAATATTCAAAGATCGAGCCCGTTTTGATGCTGAATTAATCAAGTTAATTGATTCACATTCTCCTGATTTAATCGTTTTGGCTGGATTTATGCGTATTTTGACTGGGGAGTTTGTGAGGCATTATGAAGGTCGCTTATTAAATATTCATCCTTCTTTACTGCCTTTGTTTCCTGGATTACACACCCACGAGCAGGCATTAAAGGTGGGCGCGAAAGAGCATGGAGCAACGGTTCATTTTGTGACAGAGGCCCTAGACCGCGGACCCATGGTGATTCAGGCAAGTGTTCCGGTATTTACGGACGACACCCCTGACCAATTAGCCAAAAGAGTTTTAAAGCAAGAACATGTTATTTATCCACGCGCCGTGCGCTGGTTCATTGATAATCGCCTAACTATTAGTAACAATCGAGTTTTAGTGAGCCCTCCAGAGCTTCAAATGCTCACCTCTACGGATAAATAATTAATGACCACTGATCAAAAAGCCATTGCAGCAAGGGCAAAAGCACTCCCACAACACGTTGAGCACCTCGGAATTGTCATCACTGAATTGATGAAGTTTGCTCATCCAGCTGACATGGTGGTGAGTAGATACTTTCGCGCCAACCCGCGCTTAGGCAATAGGGATCGGGCATTAATCGCTGAAGCTTCATTTGCATTCTTACGTCGAAAAACTGAAATCTCACAATTTGCTGAGAGCGGTGCGGGCCCCTTGGCCAGACGTTTGGCACTCTTGTCTTTGTTGATCATCATGATTGAAAGCGGTTTGGGTTCAGGTAATCGTGCTGAAAGCGCATTGGCTGACTTGGCATTTGTGGTTCACCCCAATGAAATCGATTGGTTGCAACGCTTTGGAACCATCGAAAGAAACACCTTAGCCCCTTTAACTAGAGTCAATTTGCCTGAGTGGATCTGGAGCGCACTGGGATCATCTGTTCCAAAAGATGAGTGCTTACCACTGGCTGAGGCGATGCTCAAGGCAGCTTCTTTAGATTTGCGCGTGAACACCATCAAAACTCAAAGAGAAGACCTTCTGGGCGTTCTAAACGATCTTGGCGGGCGTTATGCAGCAGAACCCACTCCCTATGCTCCTCATGGCGTTAGATTAAAAGGCAAACCCGCTCTTCAGACCCAAGAATTTTTCAAAAATGGTTTTGCTGAAGTTCAGGACGAGGGCAGTCAACTACTGAGCATGCTTTTAGAGCCTAAGCGTGGTGAGATGGTGGTCGATTTTTGTGCGGGAGCAGGGGGCAAGACCTTGTCCTTGGGCGCCATGATGAAATCCAGTGGCCGTTTGTACGCATTTGATGTTTCTGAGAAGCGTTTGGCTAATTTAAAGCCACGTTTGGCCAAAAGCGGCCTATCTAACGTGCATCCAGTTTGGATCGACAATGAAAATGATGCCAAGGTGAAACGTTTGGCAGGCAAGATTGACCGTGTATTGGTGGATGCACCTTGCAGTGGCTTAGGCACTTTGCGCCGCAATCCTGATCTTAAGTGGCGTCAGTCCCCTCAAAGCGTGGCTGAACTGACTCAAAAGCAACTATCCATCCTGAATTCAGCAGCCAGATTATTAAAGCCAGGCGGTCGCTTGGTGTACGCGACCTGCAGTTTGATTTATCAAGAAAATCAAG
>CAXNHG010000145.1:0-3540 GCA_964202085.1 Polynucleobacter sp.
TGAGGCTGGGTTGGCAACATCCATGATTTTAGCCACCGGCGGCTTCACAACCGCAGAACTGTTACGTATCTGGCTTAAAATCGACTCTATTTGAGAGCTTCCCACAGGTGATGCCATATTAAATTAATGCCTTTTATTACATTCACAAGATTTAAAGACTATAACAAGTCAAAACTGAGTCAACCCTCTGATAAAAGGGGGTTTTTCACCCCTATTTAGGCTTATAGCTTGATTTGCAAGTAGGAGAATGTAAGGTGTCAATTTGTAACATTTTTTTCACCCTAAATTAGATTAACGATGCCAGATCAAGCTAACGAAGAACGCAGTGGATTTAGCAACTTTATTCAGAGTAGTTTTGGGCTCAATATTGCCTTGGGCGCAGGCATTGCTCTAGCAGTCGGAATCATGGCCGCTGTTTTTATGTGGAGCATGAAAACTGCAGATTATCGAGTCCTTTTATCCAATTATTCTGATCGAGATGGCGGCGCTATCGTCGCTGCTCTCGCCCAAATGGCAGTTCCTTACAAGTTTTCAGAAGATGGCGGCACTATATTGGTGCCATCAGGACAAGTTTATGACGCTCGTCTAAAGCTTGCAGCCCAAGGTTTACCCAGAGGGGGAAACATTGGTTTTGAGCTGATGGAAAACCAAAAAATGGGAACCTCTCAATTTATCGAGCAAGTTAATTATCAGAGGGCTCAAGAAGGTGAATTAGCCAGAACCATCAATTCGATTGGTGCTGTTGCAACCAGTCGAGTTCATTTAGCCATCCCCAAACCTTCTGTTTTTGTTCGAGAAAAACAATACCCTACCGCTTCAGTCATGGTCAACTTGCAGCCAGGTAGGGCTTTGGATATGGGTCAAGTCAATGCCATCGTGCATTTGGTCTCAAGCAGTATTCCTGAATTACCTGCAAAAAATGTCACAGTGGTTGATCAAAGCGGCTCTTTGTTATCTGGCAAAACCAATGATAGCAACGATCCAAATCAGCTTGATCCCTCACAGCTCAAGTATGTAAGAGACATTCAAGATAATCTCAACAGACGTATCGAGGCAATACTGACACCATTACTGGGTGAAGGGAACGTCAAAGCACAGGTGGCAGTAGAAGTTAATTTTACTACCGTTGAAAAAGCAACGGAAACATACAGCCCAAATAGCAATCCAGAGAAAAATACCATTCGCAGTCAGAAGAGTAATGAATCAACCAGTTCAGATCCAGCTAAAGGTGGCATTCCAGGGGCAGCCAGTAATCAAGCTGGCGCAAAACAAGATACCAATACGGCAGCCCCTGCTGCTGGCGCTGCAACCAATGCTAAAAGAGAAAATATCGTCAATTATGAAGTTGATAAAGTTATCAGCTACACCAAAGAACCTGTTGGCGGCATCAAACGCTTAGCGGTAGCAGTCGTCGTTAATTTAAAATCATCGGTAGATGCTGAAGGTAAAACTTCCCAGAAGCCATTGACTGATGAAGAAAAAGCCCAAGTCACTGCACTTATTAAAGAGGCCGTTGGATTTAGCCAAGATCGTGGAGATACGATCAATCTGACCAACAGCGAATTCAAACAAGCAGAAAAGGTGGGTATCCCAGAGGATCCATTTTGGAAACCTTACGCTAATTTATCAACTGCCAAAACTGCCCTTCAATATCTTGTTACTGCTGTTGTTTTGTTCTTGCTTTATGCCAAAGTTCTTAAACCACTCATGGCACGCATGGCGAACGCATCTGTTGGTGGCGGCTTCGCTTTCGGCTCAGCAGGAGCAGGAGCAGGTGGAGGAGGTTTCGCACGCGGAGCTGGTGGTGCCGGTGTAGCTGGCGCTGAGCAAGAAGAGGAAGAGGAAGAAGAGGTAGATGAAGAGCTTGATGCTGAAGCCAAGAAAATTGCTTCCGATCTCTCAGGCCTTGGCCGAAACTCTGGCAGTGACCTAAAAGCGGTTCAAAAATTTGGCGCCCAAAACCCTAAAGCTGTAGCAGCGGTAGT
The DNA here is from genome assembly GCA_964202085.1 of Polynucleobacter sp. Classification (GTDB taxonomy): domain Bacteria; phylum Pseudomonadota; class Gammaproteobacteria; order Burkholderiales; family Burkholderiaceae; genus Polynucleobacter. The sequence goes on from CAXNHG010000145.1 coordinate 1,986, forward strand.
CAAGGATTGGATTAACGAATGAGCGTTGAGGGCTTAAAAAAATCTGCAGTGTTAATACTTGCTCTTGGTGAAGAGAAAGCTGCGGATGTTCTCAAGAATCTCACGTCCGATGAACTACAGAGAATCAGTCGAGCCATTTCTGAATTAAAGGGCGTTAATGACGCTTATTTACGTAAAGTTTTAAGAGACTTCAGCGTTGACGTCAAATCCCAATCTGCACTGGGCGTTAATAACGATGAGTTCTTAAAAGATATTTTAGAAAAAACCCTCGGGGAAGAGGATGCCGGCCTTGTTCTTGGCAGAATCTTAAACAAACAAGATTACTCTTCCGGCCTTGATGTTCTTAAAAACATGCCGCCCAAACAGGCGGCACAGTTGATCGTCAATGAGCACCCTCAAATCATTTCAACCATATTGGTTTTCTTGACTCGTCAAAAAGCAGGGGAAATTCTCACTGAATTGCCTGTTGATGTTCGAAACGAAGTCATATCAAGAATTGCCACATTGGATGGTATTCCGCCTGAAGCACTGACGGAGGTGAATATTTCTTTATCTAAATTATTGCTAAAAGATGACTCACAAAGGGGTTTGGGTGGGGTGCGCCCTGCTGCTGAGATCCTTAACTTCTTGGGCACAGAAGTCAGCGACAATGTAATGCAATATGTTGCCGGTATTGATGAAGAGCTTTCGCAGCAAATCAAAGATGAAATGTTCATTTTTGATGACATCATCAAAATTCGTGATCGTGATATGGAAATCGTTCTTCAACAAATTTCATCTGAAGGCTTGGTCACAGCCCTTAAAGGTGTTTCCGATGCCCTACGCGATAAGTTTCTTAATAATATGTCACGTCGCGCTGGCGATCTTCTTCGCGAGGATCTTGAGGCAAAAGGCCCAGTTAAGTTGTCAGAAGTTGAAAAACAGCAAAGAGAAATTCTTGCAGTTGTTACAGGTTTATTGGGCGCAGGAACCATTTCTGTCATGTCTGAAGGTGATGAAGAAGAGTTCATTTAATGTCCGAACAGAAAATAGAGACTGCGTACGAAAGATGGGAGCTTGTCTCGCTCAATGAAGACCGCTTCAGACATCCCGATCCATCTATTGCAAAGTTAGCCCAAGAAATCATCGATGGCCGACAGGCTGAATTCGCTGAAGGTAGGAAAGAAGGTAAGGCCGAAGGTTTTACGCAAGGCCATGAAGAAGGTTTTGCGCAAGGCTTAGAAGAAGCCAGAGTTGAAATCAATGAGAAGATAGCTTTGTTAGTTGCCATGCAAGCCAAGTTGTCACAGCAGATTCAATTTGTTCGCGAAGAAATGGCAAAAGAGTTAGTTGACCTCACGCTGAATGCCGGTCGTGCCTTGGTCGGTCATGCTTTAGAGGCCAAACCAGATCTGATCAATGACGTCATTCATCAGGCCCTTCAAGGTATAGCTGTTTTTCAGTTACCTGCAAAAATCATGTTGCATCCAAAAGATGCCGAACTTGTTGAAGAATTCCAGGGGCCAGCATTAAAACAAGCAGGCTGGGTGATTCAGCCAAATGATCAAGTTGCAAG
>CAXNHG010000146.1:0-3531 GCA_964202085.1 Polynucleobacter sp.
CCATCAACTTTGCCAGCTCTTCACAAGTGCGCATCGCATTTTTATAACCAGGTTCACCAGTGCCGGCATTGGCATTACCTGTGTTAATGATCAATGCTCGGATCTCCGAACCATTCTTTGTTGATGCCAGCAAATGCTCTCTACAAATTTGTACCGGCGCTGCGCAAAAGCGATTTTTTGTAAAAACACCAGCAACACTAGAACCTTCATTGAGTTCGATGATCAGGACGTCTTTGCGACCAGGTCTTTTAATACCGGCTTCTGCATGCCCCAAACGGATACCTTGAACAGGGGTTAATTCACTGGCAATCGGTAATGAGGACTTAACTGGCATGGTGTTTTATCTCTAAAAATGACTCAATGATTCAAATAAACATTCAATTAACTGAGCTGTCCATGGCAGTGCTTGTATTTTTTACCGGTCCCACAAGGGCATGGATCGTTACGGCCTACCTTGGGACCGGCCTGAGCAGGCTGAGGTGCAGTGGCCCGCGCAGAAGATTCATCATCTGATTGATCAACACTGGCATGCTGATACTGAACACCTTTCACATCCGCCAAATCTTCTTGGATAGACTCTGAAGCACGCTCTAATTCTTCAGCAGTCTCAATCCTGACCGCCATGATGGTGCGAGTCACTTCTAATTTAACAGTGTCTAGCAAGCGACCAAACAATTCAAATGCTTCGCGACGATATTCTTGTTTAGGATCTTTTTGCGCATAGCCCCGCAGATGAATACCCTGACGCAAATGATCCAAGGCCGCCAAATGCTCTCTCCAGGAGGTATCTAGCGCATACAAAATCACTGAACATTCAAATTTAGCAAAAGACTCTCTGCCGACCATTTCAACTTTGGCATCGTAAAGACTCTTTGTAGCCTCTAACACCTTGGCGAGAAGATCCTCTGGCTCGATTGTGTCTGTCGCATCGATGATGGCTTGCAAATCAACTGACAAGCTCCAATCGCTTAAAAGCACTTGTTGTAATCCAGCAACATCCCACTGCTCAATCACTGACTCGGCAGGAATGTGATCGTGGAATAAATCTGTGAAAAATGCTTCGCGCAAGTTTGTAACTAAATCACCAACATCTTTTGATTCAAGAACTTCATTTCTAAGGCGATAAACTTCTTTACGCTGGTCATTAGCCACATCATCGTATTGTAATAATTGCTTACGGATATCAAAGTTTCTAGCTTCAACTTTGCGCTGTGCAGACTCTATAGAGCGGGTCACCATACCAGCCTCAATTGGCTCACCCTCTGGCATGCGCAAACGATCCATGATCGACTTTAGGCGCTCACCCGCAAAGATGCGCAGCAAAGCATCATCTAAGGATAGATAGAACCTTGACGAACCTGGGTCACCCTGACGCGCAGCACGACCTCTTAATTGGTTATCTACACGACGGCTTTCATGGCGTTCGGTACCAATGATGTGCAAACCACCGGCACTCACCACATGGTCATGCAAGCCTTGCCATTCATCATGCAACTGCTTGATGCGTGTAGCTTTATCTTGTTGAGAGATGGCCCCATCCTGCTCAATCAAACCGGCCTGCTTTTCAACGTTACCGCCTAAAACAATGTCTGTCCCTCGACCAGCCATATTGGTTGCGATGGTGATCATTTTTGGTCGACCAGCTTGCGCAATGATTTCAGCTTCTTTAGCGTGTTGTTTTGCATTCAATACTTGATGAGGCAACTTTGCCTTATCTAAAAGCGATGAGATTAATTCTGAATTTTCAATGGATGTAGTACCCACTAAGACAGGCTGGCCGCGCTCATAACAGTCTTCAATGTCTTTGGTTACCGCGTTGTAACGCTCCATCGATGAACGATAGATTTGATCTTGCCTATCAATCCTCGTATTAATACGATTAGGAGGAATAATCACTGTTTCCAAACCATAAATCTCTTGGAACTCGTAGGCTTCTGTATCAGCTGTACCAGTCATACCTGCAAGCTTGCTGTACATGCGGAAATAGTTTTGGAAGGTGATCGTCGCCAATGTACGATTTTCGTGTTGAATTGCCACACCCTCTTTTGCTTCTACTGCTTGATGCAAACCATCCGACCAACGACGTCCTTGCATGAGTCGTCCAGTGAATTCATCAACAATGATGACTTCATCATTTTGCACAACGTAATGCTGATCTTTATTGAATAAGGTATGAGCTCTCAAAGCTGCATACACATGGTGCATCAAGGTGATGTTTTGTGGAGCATACAAAGACTCCCCTTCTTTGATCAAACCAATTTGCGCCAAAGCAACTTCAGCTTTTTCATGCCCCACTTCCGTTAAAAATACCTGGTGAGATTTTTCATCAACGATGTAATCGCCTGGGGTGATGACACCAGAACCGTCTGCTTTTTCTTCGCCGTACTGACGAGTCAAATATTGCGGCAAAGCGTTCATCGCTAAATAAATTTCGGTATGGTCTTCTGCTTGGCCAGAAATGATCAATGGCGTACGTGCTTCATCGATTAAAATTGAGTCAACTTCGTCAACGATCGCATAAGCCACGCCACGCTGTACACACTGATCCAATTCTTGAATCATGTTATCGCGCAAATAATCAAAGCCAAATTCGTTATTTGTTCCGTATGTGATATCTGAGTTGTAAGCTTTTTTCTTAGCCTCATGTTCCATTTGTGACAAATTAATGCCCACACTCAAACCCAAGAAGTTGTAAAGCTTTGCCATCCATTCAGCGTCACGCTGTGCCAAATAATCATTGACAGTCACAACGTGAACACCTTTACCAGTTAAAGCGTTCAAATACACTGGCAGAGTTGCGGTCAAAGTTTTACCTTCACCGGTTCTCATTTCTGCGATTTTTCCTTGATGAAGAGCTAAACCACCAGCCATCTGAACGTCAAAATGACGCATGCTCATGACGCGCTTACTGGCCTCACGAACAACAGCGAAGGCCTCAGGCAAGATTTCATCCATTGTTTGGCCTGCAGCCAATTTTGACTTGAATTCAGCCGTCTTTGCCTGCAATGCGGCATCATCAAGCGATGCCATGACCTGCTCTAGACTATTAATCTGAGCGACAATGCGCTTATATTGTTTTAAGAGTCGATCATTTCGACTGCCAAATATTTTCTTAAGAAGACCAGTGACCATGACTTTTTCGAGGAAATTTAAGCCTCAAAGTTTAGCACCCAGACGGACATCTGCGAATGCCCGTGATGCATTAGCTTGCATTGAAAAAAATACCCCTTTGGGAAGCCTACTTCAAAAGGCAGAGCACAATCTTTTGCTCCAGCAATCAATTGACCTGAGCCTCAATCAAAATGGGCTTCAGAAGGCGATTGGCTTGGTTAAATCAGGTGGATTTTCAGAAGAAACGGGGCAACTCACCCTGCTGGTCACTAATGCAGCAATTGCAACGCGGATCAGTCAAAAATTACCTTCAATCCTCTTAAATCTGCAGGAACAAGGTTATTCAACACGTTCTTTGGTGATTAAACAAGCTCCTGGTGGGTTAGGAATACCCGTCTCAAACAAGGTGAAAAGCGCTGA
>CAXNHG010000147.1:0-3513 GCA_964202085.1 Polynucleobacter sp.
TCTTTGCATCACCGTAATCAGATTCGTGGTCTTTATCCAAGACCAACATATCAACGTTGAGTGACACGCCCACGTGGGATGTGAATGCCATTTCTGTAGCGGCAGCGAATAAGCCGCCGTCTGAGCGATCGTGATAAGCCAAGAGCATGCCTTGGCGACGCATTTTGATGATGGCTGCGGCCAAGTTTTTAAGATCTGTTGGGTCATCTAAGTCTGGTGTGGCTTGACCTGCTTGGTCAATCACTTGAGCCAAGATACTGCCGGCCATGCGACTCTTAGAACGACCCAAATCAATCAAAACGATTTCTGTATCGAGTGCCTGCCCCTGCTCGTCTTTGATTTGCAGTAAAGGTGTGGTGGTTTTGCGTGTGTCGATCACTGGTGCAAAGGCAGAGATGATCAAAGAAACTGGTGAAGTGACTGATTTCTTTTCTTGAGTCCTCTCGTCGTCCCATTGCGTGCGCATTGACAAAGAGTCTTTACCTACCGGAATTGAAATACCCAAAGCTGGGCAAAGTTCCATGCCCACCGCTTTAACAGAATCAAATAATTTAGCATCTTCACCAGGATTGCCACATGCAGCCATCCAGTTAGCAGAGAGTTTGATGTCTTCAATGTTGTCGATGTCAGCAGACAAAATATTGGTAATCGATTCAGCAACAGCCATGCGTGCAGCAGCCGGCGCGTTCATCACAGCCAAAGGAGTTCTTTCACCCATGGACATGGCTTCGCCGCGATAGCCCTTGAAGTCCATCAAGGTCACAGCAGCATCGGCCACTGGTACTTGCCAAGGTCCTACGAATTGGTCACGGGCGTTCAAGCCACCCACAGTTCTATCACCAATGGTGATCAAGAATGATTTGCTGGCAACGGTTGGGTGTTGCAAGACCCAACTGGCCACTTGATCTAAAGATACATCGGTAAGATCAATTTCTGGGAGTTTTTTTTCAAGACGTTTCACGTCTCGGTGCATGCGCGGTGGCTTACCCAATAAAACTTCCATCGGCATATCGATGGGCAAATGCTCATCGGTGCCTTCAGCTTGCTTGGTATCGACCAAGAACAATTGACGCTCTTGGGTTGTTTCACCAACCACCGCAATCGGGCAACGCTCACGCTCACACATGGCTTGCAAGATTGGTAAGCTTTCTTTGGCAATCGCTAGAACATAACGCTCTTGAGATTCATTGCACCAGATTTCAGCTGGGCTCATGCCGCTTTCTTCGAGTGGCACTTTTCGCATATCAAAGGTCGCACCTAAGCCAGCACCATCAGCCAATTCTGGGAAAGCATTGGATAGGCCACCTGCACCCACGTCATGGATGGAGACGATGGGATTATTTTCACCCATGGCGCGACAAGCATTGATCACTTCTTGAGCACGGCGTTCAATTTCTGGATTACCGCGTTGCACTGAGTCAAAGTCTAAGTCCGCAGTGTTCGCACCTGTGGTCATCGAGCTGGCTGCACCACCACCCATACCAATGCGCATACCGGGGCCACCGAGTTGAACCAAGAGATAACCGGGTTTGATTTCTCTTTTGTGCGTGTGACCATCGTCAATCGCACCAATACCACCTGCAATCATGATCGGCTTGTGATAACCGCGACGCTGGCCATCAATGGTTTGCTCAAAGACACGGAAGTAACCGCCTAAATTAGGACGACCGAATTCATTGTTGAATGCAGCACCTCCCAAGGGGCCTTCAATCATGATTTGTAATGGCGAGGCAATGCGCTCAGGCTTGCCATAGGCTTGTTGATCCCAAGGTAATTGACTACCGGGCAAGTTCAAATTGGATACTGAGAAACCAGACAAACCAGCCTTTGGTTTACCACCAATGCCTGTGGCACCTTCGTCGCGGATCTCACCGCCAGAACCAGTCGAAGCACCCGGATAAGGCGCAATGGCTGTTGGGTGATTGTGCGTCTCAACCTTCATCAAGGTGTGCGTGAGTCTGGTTTTCTTAACGTACTCTTGCTGTTCGTTCGGGGCCCAGACCTCTGCTTCGCAACCAGCCATGATGGCTGAGTTGTCTGAGTAGGCCACGATTGTGCCCTTCGGTTGCAATTGATGCGTGTTACGAATCATGGCAAACAAGGATTTATCTTGCTCTAAACCATCAATGGTCCACGTGGCATTGAAGATTTTATGACGGCAGTGCTCACTATTCGCTTGGGCAAACATCATGAGCTCAACATCGCTTGGATTACGTTTGAGCTTTTTAAAGTTATCGACCAAGTAAATGATTTCATCATCAGATAAAGCCAAGCCCATGGTGGTGTTCGCTAATTCAAGTGCGGCTTGACCACCTTGCAGAATATCAATGCGCGTGAATGCTTTATCGCTGAGTGTTTGGTAGAGCTCAGCCGCTGAATCGATCGCTGGCAAAGTGATCTCGGTCATACGATCATGAATCGCTGCCAAAACCGCTAGGCGCTGTGACTCGTTCAGGGCTTTTTTACTGGTCCAGAAGAATTGCGCACCGCGCTCAATACGTAAGACATTCAGGCCACAGTGATGGGCGATGTCGGTGGCTTTGCTGGCCCAAGGAGAAATCGTGCCAATGCGTGGGGCCACAATCGCTTGATCTTGTTTGCCAGCAAATAAACCTTTGGCTTCAATCAAGATGAATGGTTCACCGTAATTCAATAAACCTTTTAATTTCGTCAAATCTTCGCTTGAAAGTTCTACATCAGACCAAATAAAGTGCGCAAATTGTGCCTGGATCTGAGTGAGTTCAATGCCCTGCTCTGATAAGGAGCTTAAGAGACGCTGTTGGCGAAATTGAGAGAGGGCTTCGGCCCCATTTAGGCATAAAAAACGTCGATTTGCAGGCATCCCAAGATTATAAAACGAATGGCATTCTTGCTATTGTTTTTAAAGCCATTTTTTACATAATAGCCTGCTCACTGCTTTTGCTTGAGCGTGTTTAAGTCTTCTCAGCTTGTCTTGGCGGCTGTAACGACCTGGCCATTGTTTAAAACCAGCTGGCGCTGACAACGAGTGGCCAAGGCCATGTCATGCGTGACCAAAATCAGAGTTGAGCCAAGCTCTTGATTGAGTTGGAAGAGTAATTCAATGATTTTTTGACCATTTTGTTCATCCAAACTACCGGTTGGCTCGTCTGCAAAGAGGATGTCTGGTTCAGTGACAAAAGCTCGCGCCAATGCCACCCTTTGTTGCTCACCACCGGACAGTGTTTTGGGGCGATGTTTGAGTCGCTCAGACAAGCCGACTTTTTCTAGCCAGACCTGGGCTTTGGCTGCCGCTTCTGCTCTGGGCATACCGGCTAATTCAAGAGGAAGTTGAACGTTTTCTAATGCTGTTAAGTGATCAATCAGTTGAAATGACTGAAACACAAAACCCACGTGCTGGGATCTGATTTGCGCGCGTTGATCTTCATTGGCAGCAGAAATATCCCGATCCATCAATAAGACCCGCCCTTTGCTTGGGGTGTCTAGGCCAGCCAAGAGACCCAGCAAGGTACTTTTACCTGAACCACTGGCTCC
>CAXNHG010000148.1:0-3459 GCA_964202085.1 Polynucleobacter sp.
CTGATCCGTGCCTAAATTTAAGAGCTGCAAAGCAAGCGCCACGTTTTCCGAAAACACTCAGTGAGTCTCAAGTTGAGTCTTTGCTGGCTGCACCTGATTTGAATACATCATTAGGGATTCGCGATAGAACCATGCTTGAGTTGATGTATGCCAGCGGTTTGCGGGTCTCAGAGATGGTTGCATTAAAAACCATTGAGGTTGGCCTAAATGAAGGTGTTGTCAGAGTGGTGAGCGGCAAAGGCGGCAAAGAGAGGTTAGTACCTTTTGGCATGGAGGCTGCAAGCTGGTTAAAGAGCTACCTTGAAGAATCCAGACCTCAGCTTCTCAGTGCATCAAAGCAAAATAGTTCAAGCCAGTATTTATTTTTAGCGCGTCATACAGGTGATGGCATGACGCGCCAAGCTTTTTGGTACATCATCAAGCGATACGCCACAATTGCTAATATCAATGTCCCATTGTCACCACATACACTTCGCCATGCCTTTGCCACTCATTTATTGAATCATGGCGCCGATTTACGTGTGGTGCAATTATTATTGGGGCACGCAGATATTTCAACGACTCAGATATACACTCACGTGGCACGCGAACGTTTAAAGAGTATTCATCAACAGCATCATCCAAGGGCAAGCATATGAGCCAACTCATGTTCAGTGGTTTAGTAGTGTTAATGGCGTATTTGATTGGTTCCATTTCTTTTGCAGTGGTTGTTAGTAAGCTCATGGGTTTACCGGATCCTCACAGCTATGGCTCTGGTAACCCAGGGGCCACCAATGTATTGAGAACAGGCAGTAAAGCTGCTGCTGTTTTAACTCTTTTAGGTGATGCCGCCAAAGGATATGTGGCAGTGATTCTTGCCAGAGCTTTGGTGGGTGTTGATATTGACTCTTGGGTTCTGCCAGCTGTGGCCATGGCTACATTTTTAGGCCATGTGTTCCCTGTTTTTCATGGCTTCAAAGGTGGCAAGGGCGTCGCTACAGCCTTGGGCATTCTTTTGGCCATCAATTGGGTGCTGGGACTGACAACTTTAGCAACATGGTTGATCGTGGCAGTTTTCTTAAGATACTCATCCCTGGCTGCTTTGATTACAGCATTGTTTTCCCCGGTTTATTTTGTGTTCTTGTTTGGCATTCAGCCAATGGCCTTGGCAATTTTGCTGATGAGCGTTCTATTGATTTGGCGCCATCGAGCAAATATTAAAAATTTATTGAATGGCACAGAAGGTCGTTTGGGTAACAAGAAATAAGAAATAAGTTAGCGAAATACCATCCAAATAGTCCATGCATTAAAAAAGCCACTCAGTTAAAAACTTAGTGGCTTTTTGTTTGGCTAGTTTATCTAGTTTAGCTACTTTGATTGAATTTATTTAATGATCAAAACTGGTTGTTTAGATTGGGCTAATACTTGCGATGTCACCGAACCTATCACAAGGCTCATCAAAGAACTACGACCATGAGAGCCCATCACAATCAGTTCTGCTTTACCTGTTTTAGCCACATCTAGGATGGTGTCAGCAACATGACCAATTTTTTGAATTAGTTTGTAAGGTACTTTTGCCTTGTCTAATTTGGCAGTTGCCGCTTTGATGGCAGCTTTGCTCTGATCGGCGTACCAATCAGCGATTGATTTTTTAGAAATATATTGTGTAACTTCAGGTGGAATGACGTTTGGTTCAACATGCAAAACGATCAAACCGGATCCTTTGCCTTCAAACATTGATGCATTTTTGATCAAATAATCAACTGCTTTGATGCTGTGCTTTGAGCCGTCAATCTGAATATTTGATGTAGCAAGTTGTTTTTTTGGTTTTTATTGAAAGCTCAATTAAATCAGTGCATCTTTGGCTGCATATTGTTTGAGAGTCTCAAGGTCAACTAATTCAAGGGCATTGATATGAGTGCTTTCAAGCTGAATCATAGGTGCGCAATTAGCTTCAAGAGCTTCTTTCCAACGATTCAGGCACAAGCACCATTGATCGCCGGCCACCAAGCCTGGAAATGCCCATTCTGGTCGAGGCGTGATCAGGTCGTTACCTCTTTGTAGACTGAATTGCAAAAACTCATCTGTAAGAACCGTGCAAACCAAATGGCTGCCTTTATCTTGGGCATCTGTTTTGCAGCAGCCATCTCTAAAAAATCCTGTTAAAGGGTCAAATGAGCAGGAAACAATAGGTTCACCAAATACATTCAGAGTTACTTCTTGTGAAGCGTGGTTATGAGCTTGCTTGAGTGTCATGAAATCTAATCAATGTAATAAGAATGACATCAGTGTATTGGTTTTCTCTTAATTGTGTGATTGCTCATAAAAACCCTAAAACTGAAAACCTTAAAGAAAGATTACACTCAAATTTATGAACCTCTCCATGAACTCTCTCAAACCATTCACGCTTTTTTATGATGGTGCCTGTCCTTTATGTTTGGCAGAGGTCACTTTTCTAAAGTCACGCAATCAAGCTGGCTTATTGAATTTTGTAGATATCAATTCTGCAAACTATGATCCTCAAAAAGTGGGGGTATCTTGCAAGGAGGCTTTGGCCAAAATGTATGGTCAGGTGGATGGAGAGGCGCCTATCAGTGGCGTGGCTGTTTTTGGGGAGGCTTATCGCAGAGCTGATCTAAAGATTTTGTCTTGGATTTTTACAAGAGCCTGGATGATGCCAATACTTAAGCCTAGCTACTGGTTTTTTGCCAAGTATCGGCACGGCATTTCTTCTTTTTTAGGCCCTTACCTTCTCAGGTTGGCGCGTAAACGCTATCCAGCCATCAAAGATTAGAGCTTTGTTATTTTATTTAGCTATGAAGAACTAGATAATAAAAAAGCCCCATCAAAATGATGAGGCTTTTTGTATTCTGGTGGGTCGGGCGAGATTCGAACTCGCGACCAACGGATTAAAAGTCCGCTGCTCTACCGACTGAGCTACCGACCCAATCTTGCAAAAAAAAAGATTATAGCGGACTTTTTAAATTAGAGCTAGATTTGCCTGCTTTTTGCCACGGGAGGGTTCTTGGCAAAATAGCTGCGAATGCCTTTTAAAATGGCTTGGGCAATCTGTTCCTGATACTCATGATCATTTAAGCGAGACTCTTCTTCAGGGTTGCTGATGAACGCAGTCTCAATCAGTATCGATGGAACATCAGGTGCTTTGAGAACAGCGAAGCTGGCTTGTTCAACCTGTGATTTATGTAGTTTTGCAAAGCCACCAATTTGTTTTAAAACAGCATCGCCCAATTTCAAACTGTCTTTGATTTGCGCGGTTGTGGACATGTCAAGAAGTAATTGGGCCACTTGTTTATCTTGTGTTTTGATATTCAGGCCGCCAATTAAATCCGCACCATTTTCTTTGTTTGCCAACCATCTTGCTGCGGTGCTTGTTGCCCCTTGTTGTGATAGAGCAAATACCGAAGCACCTCGTGCATTGGGTTTGATAAAGGCATCCGCGTGAATCGATACAAATAAATC
>CAXNHG010000149.1:0-3444 GCA_964202085.1 Polynucleobacter sp.
ACATCTTGGCAAAGCCAGAGCGCATCACCGTCATCATCACAGAAGAACTTCAAGCTGTTCAGGCTGAATTTGGTCAAGCGGGTACTGACACAGGTCGTCGTTCACGCATTGAAATGAACGCTACCGAATTGTTCACAGAAGATTTGATCACTCCTCAAGATTTGGTGGTGACTTTGTCGCATGGTGGTTATATGAAGAGTCAGCCTTTGTCTGAGTACCGCGCCCAAAAACGTGGTGGTCGTGGCAAGCAAGCCGCTGCCACAAAAGATGAAGACTGGATTGATACCTTATTCGTTGCCAATACCCATGACACGATTTTGTGTTTCTCAGACCGAGGCCGCATGTATTGGTTGAAGGTGTGGGAAGTTCCACAAGGTGGTCGTGCATCACGCGGTAAGCCAATTGTGAACATCTTCCCATTGATCGAAGGTGAAAAAATCACAGTGATTCTGCCAATCAAAGCCTACGAAGATGACAAGTACGTATTCATGTCAACTCGCAAAGGGGTTGTTAAGAAATCACGTTTGTCAGATTTCTCAAACCCACGTAAAGCCGGCATCATCGCTGTTGATTTGGATGAGGGCGATCATTTGGTGGGTGCTGCTATCACAGACGGTCGTCACGATGTGATGCTGTTCTCTGATGCTGGTAAGGCCGTTCGTTTTGATGAAAACGATGTGCGACCAATGGGTCGAACAGCTCGCGGTGTTCGTGGTATGAATTTGGATGCAACACATGAAGTGATTGCCATGTTGGTAGCGCCAGCTGAAGTTGAAGGTCAAACGATTGGTGTAGATGAAACTAGTGCACTATTGGCAGGCAGTGTTCTAACTGCAACAGCAAACGGTTACGGTAAGCGTACGCCAATCGCAGAGTACACGCGACATGGACGCGGCACTAAGGGCATGATTGCAATTCAAACGAGTGAGCGTAACGGTAAAGTAGTCGCTGCTGTTTTAGTTTCAGAGCAAGATCAAATCATGTTGATCACAACGGGCGGCGTCTTGGTTCGTACGCGCGTTGCTGAGATTCGTGAAATGGGTCGTGCCACTCAAGGTGTGACATTGATCAACGTCGATGAGGGCACTCAGCTATCAGGGTTACAGCGCATTGCTGAAAGCGATGATGATGAAGGTGATGAGGGTGATGATGACTCAACTGATGGAACAGTTGACGGCGTAGCGACTCAAGAAAATGAGGGTGGAGAGCCGGAGAATGTTTGATCGCCGCGTTTTTAACTTCGCACCAGGGCCAGCAACGCTTCCTGAAGAAGTTTTAAAACAGGCCGCTGATGAAATGCTCAACTGGAATGGTTTGGGCATGGGCGTGATGGAAGTCAGTCATCGTGGCAAACCGTTCATGGCTTGTTACGAAGAGACTTTGTCAGATCTTCGCGAGTTAATGAGCATCCCTGATAACTATGTTGTTTTGTTTTTGCAAGGTGGTGCTATCGGTCAGAACGCAGCCGTTCCTTTGAACTTAATGCCATTGGCTAAAAATGGCCCAAAAGCAGATTTCGTCGTGACAGGTATCTGGGCTGAAAAATCTGTCAAAGAGGCGGCCAAGTATGGTCAAGCCCACATTGCAGCTTCAAGTGCCAGCACCGGCTTTACAAGCATTCCTGATCAAAAAGACTGGCAGTTGTCTGATGATGCTGCTTATGTGCATATTTGCTCTAACGAAACGGTTGGTGGCGTTGAGTTTCAACAGGTCCCTAAAGTAAACAAGCCATTGGTGGCAGATGTTTCAAGCAATATTTTGTCTAGAGTTTTTGACATCAATGAATTTGGTGTTTTGTTTGGTGGCGCTCAAAAAAATATTGGTCCCGCTGGATTGAGTATTCTGATTGTGCGCAAAGATTTATTGGGTCATGCAATGCCCATTACTCCAATGGTGTGGGATTGGACCAAGCAGGCTGAAAATGATTCAATGCTCAACACGCCACCAACTTACAGTATTTATTTGGCTGGTTTGGTGTTTAAATGGTTAAAACGCCAGGGCGGTGTTGCTGCCATGGAAAAGCAAAATATTGCAAAATCAAATTTGCTCTACGGTACGATTGATTCAAGTAGTTTGTTCGCATCTAAAGTTGATACAAGCTGCCGCTCGCGCATGAATGTGACTTTTTACCTGAAAGATGAAAAGTTAAATGACGCTTTTTTAGAGGGCGCTGCTAAACGAGGTTTGATGAACATTAAAGGTCACAAGAGTGTTGGCGGAATGCGCGCCAGTATCTATAACGCTATGCCAATGTCAGGTGTCCAAGCATTGGTTGGGTATATGAAGGAGTTTGAACGTGGCTGCTGATGATAAAGATTTAGCTCCCTTGCGTGCTCGGATTGACTCAATAGATCAGCAACTTTTAGAGTTGCTGACTGCTCGTGCTGAAGCTGCTCAAGCAGTAGGAAAAATCAAGCACGATGTGAATGCCCCAGTTTTCCGCCCAGAGCGTGAGCGTCAAGTGATTGACGGTTTAATTGCAAAAAATAAGAGCCCTTTAGCTGCTGATGGCATCACCTATATTTGGCGAGAAATCATGTCTGCATGCCGTGCTTTGGAAGCGCCGGTGAGAGTTGCTTATTTGGGGCCTGCAGGCACGTTTTCAGAACAGGCTGCGTTTGCTCAGTTTGGACAGTCCATCAGCAAAGTTTTTTGCTCAAGCATCGATGAGGTATTTCGTGCAGTTGATGCTGGTGCTGCTGATTTTGGTGTTGCGCCCGTTGAAAATTCATCGGAAGGTGCGATTTCAAGAACATTGGATTTATTGTTAGACACTGATTTGAAGATCACTGGTGAAGTGGCTTTGGCCATCAAACATCACTTGTTGAGCAAATCAGGAACATTAGACGGTGTGACACGTGTGATGGCTCACCCCCAAGCTCTGGCTCAATGCCAACGTTGGCTATCAAGTAATGCACCTAAACTAGATCGTCAAGCCATGAGTAGTAATGGTGAAGCGGCAAAGCTAGCATCTCAAGACGCAACGGTTGCTGCCATTGCTGGAGACTCAGCGCAGCAACAGTATGGCTTGCAAGCAGTACAAAGTCAGATCCAGGATGATCCACACAACCGCACACGATTTGTGATTGTGAGTAAGGGCTCGTGTCAGTCATCCGGTAAAGATCAAACGTCAGTCATTCTCTCGGTGAATAACAAGCCTGGGGCTGTTCATCAGCTATTGGCCCCCATGGCCAAACATGGTGTTTCCATGAATCGCCTTGAGTCTCGTCCAGCAAGACGTGGCACATGGGAATATTTCTTCTACATCGACATGGATGGTCATGCCAATGATCCAAAGGTTGCAGCGGCCTTATCTGAGTTGCAAGCTGAGGCAGCGTTTTTTAAAAACCTAGGGTCATACCCACGCAGTCATTAATTAAGAAAGATTGATCATGGCCAACGAGGGCGAACAAAGCACAGAGCAATTAATTGGACTTAAGCATG
>CAXNHG010000150.1:0-3405 GCA_964202085.1 Polynucleobacter sp.
TAACTGTTAAAGGTGGCTCCAGAGAATATGTCAAAAAATTATGTGCGCAGATTGAAAAAAATCGTGGCTCATTTATTCGAGAGCGCGTCAGCTCTGTTTCAAGAAGCGGTCATCAAGTCAACATCAGCACTGCCCATGGCAACATTAGTTATGCCCATGTAGTGATGGCCTGCCACAGTGACCAAGCCCTTGATACCTTAAATGATCCAAGTGCAGAAGAAAATAATATTCTTGGCTCTGTTAAGTATCAAAATAATCGAGCCGTATTACACACCGATAGCTCTTTACTACCAAATGAAAAAAAATGTTGGGCTGCTTGGAACTATGCAAGCACCAGAAGTGAAAACCATCAAGATCAAGAAGTTTGCGTTAACTACCTGATTAACCAACTGCAACCATTGCCCGAAAGTTGGAATGATCAACCAGTGATCGTCAGCTTAAATCCTGTGATTGAACCTAAGGCAGAAAGAGTTTATGCGGACATTCAGTATGCGCACCCCGTGTTTGATCAGGCAGCGATTCTTGCTCAGCAAAACTTATCTTTGATACAAGGTCTGAACAATACATGGTACTGTGGGGCATGGACCGGTTACGGATTCCACGAAGATGGCCTGCGCTCGGGTGAGCTTGTGGCTGAATCAATCCAAGAAATCTTAAGATCCCCAAGAAAAACATCAATATCAGTATGAGCATTGCAAAAATTTGTTTTGGTCAAGTTCGGCATGCTCGTCTTAAGCCTGCGATCAATAAATTTACCTATTCTGTTTTTACTTTGCGCATCCCGATGCGCGAAAGAGCGCGCCATCCCAAAGGGATATCCCAATTAGGCCTGGGTGATTGCAAACTTTCTTGGCTCACTTTTTACGACAAGGACCACGGCAGAGGTGAAAACGATTCTCTTGCATGGGCCCTTAATTTAGTTAAAAGTGAAGGCATCACAGACATTGATGGAGAAGTTTGGCTTCAAACATTTCCCAGGGTTTTAGGCTATGTATTCAATCCTGTCAGCTTTTGGTTTTTTGAGAATCGCACCGGGGACTTGAGGGCCGTTTTGGCCGAAGTCAATAATACCTTTGGCGAAAGACATTGCTACCTTTTGAGCGACCCAAAAGGTCAGCATCTTCAATGGGGTCAATGCTTTTTATCCAATAAGGTCTTTCATGTGTCACCATTTTGCGAAGTCAAAGGGGAATATCAATTCAGATTTTTCTCAAAATTAGAATCTGGTCAGCACGTTGCGCGCATTGAATATCATGACCAGGGACCACTCCTGATCACCAGCATTAATGGAGTCGAACAAAGTATTGATTTAAAAAGTATCATTTGGTCTGCGATTAGATACCCAGCCATGAGCATTGGAGTGATTGCCAGAATTCATTGGCAAGCTTTACGTTTATGGCTAAAAGGTGTCCAATTTCACAGTAAACCAACACCACCTTCTACGGAAGTTAGTAAATGAGTTCAAACACCAATACCATTGATGGCTTCTTACCAAGTTTGCCTTGGCATGCCAAAGCGGTTCTTTCGCTGCTGAAGAATATTCAGGTTGGTCAACTACAAGTCATCAGCCCCGAAGGCGAGCGTCTCGCCTTCAAGGGAGCGCATGCAGGTATTGAAGCAACTATTCAGATTCATGACTGGGAAGTTTGCAAGGCTTGCTTAAAGTCTGGTGACATTGGTTTTGCAGAAGGTTACATCAAAGGCCTATGGGACTCTCCCGATCTTTTATCGCTTCTTAGATTGCTGTTGGCCAATAGGCAGGAAATTGAAGCCATCATCTATGGAAATTGGTGGGGTCGTCTTGGTTATCGAATCAAGCATTGGTTCAATAAAAACACCAAAACTGGTAGCAAAAAAAATATCCATGCGCACTATGACATCGGTAATGCTTTTTATGCCCTCTGGCTAGACCCAAGTATGACTTATTCAAGTGCTTGCTTTGATTCTAAAGACACCGCTTTGGTGGAAGCTCAGATCGCTAAATATCAAAAAATCATTCAATCTCTTTCAGTTTCCTCGGGCCAGAAAATTCTTGAGGTTGGTTGTGGTTGGGGCGGCCTCATGGAGCAAGCCTGTTTAAAGGGCGTTGATATTGACTGCCTAACCATATCTGAAGAGCAAGCCAAGTATGCGCGTGAACGCGGTGGAAGAATTCAAGCCAAAGGTTTGGGTCGCCAGCAAATTTTGTTACAAGACTATCGAGACCATCAAGAGCAGTACGATGGCATTGCTTCCATTGAAATGTTTGAAGCAGTCGGTCAAAGTTATTGGCCCAGTTATTTTGAGATGCTCCAACGATGCTTAAAGCCAGGTAAAAAAGCCTGTATTCAAACGATTGTTATTGCTGATGACTTGTTTGAGAAATACCGCAATAGCTCTGACTTTATTCAACAATATGTATTCCCTGGCGGGATGCTGCCTTCAGAAGAAAAATTCAAAGAGGCTGCTGCTAAGCAGGGCCTTGTGACTGAAAGCGTTTATAGATTTGGGCAGGATTATCAAAAAACCTTGATCTTGTGGCATGAAAAGTTCAACCAGCAACTAGAGGCAATCAAAGCCCAGGGATTTGATCAAAAGTTTATTCGCCTATGGAATCTTTACTTGATGTACTGTGCTGCAGGATTTGCTGAAAAAAGTACTGATGTTATTCAATTCACACTAAGAAAGCCTGACACAAATGGCGCTTAATCAGCGAGTCACCAGCTTCTACAATAAAAGAATCTGGATCATCGGCGCATCCAGCGGTATTGGCGAAGCATGCGCTAAAGCTTTTCTGAGTCATGGTGCTAAAGTGGCTCTCAGTGCACGTCGAATTGATAAGCTCAAAGCGATTCAAGAAAAATGGCCAGATGATCAAACTCTTTGTTTGCCAGCTAATGTGCAAAATAATGATGAACTTAGTTCTGCTTATCAAACAATCAGGAAAACATGGGGTGGCATCGATTTACTCCTTTATGTTTCTGGCATCTATGAGCCCATGCGTGCCGACAACTTTGATTTGATAAAAGCCACTGACATCATCAATACCAACATCATTGGCGCGATGAGCGCTTGCTCAATCACTTTGCCTGATTTCATCCAACAACAATCTGGTGGTATTGCTGTTGTGAGCAGTGTTGCTGGCTACAGCGGCTTGCCACAATCCCTAGCTTATGGTCCAAGCAAAGCTGCCATGATTAATTTTTGCGAGACACTCTATTACGACTTGAAGCCAAAAAACGTGGCTGTTTACATGATTAACCCTGGTTTTGTGGCCACCGAAGCAACGGCTAAAAATGATTTTGAGATGCCGGCCTTGATCACCGCAGAGCAAGCCGCTACTGAAATTTTAAATGGTATGCAAGCCGGTGAGTTTGATATTCACTTCCCCAAGAGATTTTCATATTTCTTGAAATTTTTGCGACT
>CAXNHG010000151.1:0-3398 GCA_964202085.1 Polynucleobacter sp.
CCCCAGACTTCAGCAGCGGATACTTCGCTCATCCATTGATAGAGATCTTGTTTTGGCATGTTACTTAAATCGCAAACACCATTGAATGAGGTATTTTTTTTAGCCAAGTGATTCGCAAATTTGGCCAGTGTTTTACTCGGAGCAATGCCCACGCACACAGGCAAGCCTGTCCACTGTTTGATGCGCTGCTTGATCTCAGAACCCAAATGAGTGGGAGACTCATGTGCATTTAAAACGGATTCGATTTGCAGAAAGCTTTCATCGACGCTGTAGACCTCTAACTTGGGTGTGAACTGTCGCAGTATTTCAACCACGCGCTGGCTCATGTCGTGGTACAGGGTGTAATTAGATGAGCAAGCCAAGATGCCATGCTGCTTGGCCAAGTCTTTCATCTGAAACCAAGGGGTGCCCATTTTGATACCCAAGGCTTTGACTTCAGCACTGCGCGCCACTGCACAACCATCATTATTAGACAGCACCACCATGGGTGTTTTTTCTAACTGCGGGGCAAAAACTCGCTCACAAGACACATAGAAATTATTCACGTCCACCAAAGCAAACAGTGGTGCATGGGTGGAGTTTTGATTGGGAGAGTTCATGATCAGACCCGAGATGAACTACTTGAATAACGTCTGACCACCCCAATGACCACGCCCCATATTTGTAGCTCATGACCTTCACTGAATGTGATGTTGGGGTAATCAGGATTTTCTGGGCGTAACTCAATGAGCCCTTTGTATTTATACAAGCGCTTGATTGTGTATTCGCCATTGACCACCGCCACCACTATGTCTTTATGTTTGGGTTTTAAGGCTCGATCAACGACCACTTTATCGCCATGATGGATGCCAGCCACAATCATTGATTCACCTCTCACAGTAAACATGAAAGTGGCTGGCTTATTCTGTATCAGATAGCTATTCAGATCCAATCCATCAGCCGCATAATCAGCCGCAGGACTCGGAAATCCTGCTGATAATGGGTGCATGATGAGTGGTGTCTCATTCACCAATAAATCACCAGACAAGCCTTGAGGCACTTGGCTCAAGCTGGTTTGATGAAGAAGTTGATTGATCGGTCGAGTCATAACAATACTGTATATATGTACAGTATATATGAATTAAATCGAATTCAGCAAATTTGTTGTTCCAACATTAAGATAGATGCCATCATGTTGGGGAAAATTCGTCAAAAACTACTTGCTAATACGGTTCCGAAAGAAGTTTCGGCAGCAGAACTGATCTGTCCTATTTGCGACCGCCTTATTCCAAGTACCCAGAAAGATGCGCATCACTTTGTTCCAAAATCAAAGGGTGGCAAAGCAACAGAGTATTTGCATCGTATTTGCCATAGGCAAATTCATGCTTTATTCACAGAAACACAGTTGGCCAGAGAATTGAACACGGCCGAAGCCATCAGAGAAAAAGCTGAAATTCAAAAGTTCATTGCTTGGGTGCAATCAAAGCCGAATGATTTTTACCAGCGAAGCTCAAAGAGCCATCAGTTTAAAACCGCCAAAAACCTGCTCTAGGGAAATAGATCTCGCGGTACCTCTGCTCTTGCTTGAGGGATGTAACCAGAAAACGCACAATCTCATCATGCTTGGTAGAACAATCCAGTTTGCGTTGGGTGATGCGCTCTTTGGCGGCAGCAACAATGACAACATCTAAATCAAGTGCTCTACTATCCAAACCTGTTTGAGCACCCAAACAAATCTGGAAGTCACTCATGGTGTCAATCCGTTGGGTGATCTGCTGTGAAGTCAAAGAGGCGCAGCCACTCAGCAATACCAATGCCAGTGATACAGTGAATTTACCGAATCGGCGAATTGAAAATTGTTTAACCATGGTCATACTTTAGCAAATATTAGACTTTTTATCATTTGATTGATGAAACAATCATTAAAGAGCAAAGTCGTTAGCTTTAAGTGGCGAGTGTTCTGCCAGTTCATCAATGTAGTTTTCAATACCGCTGCTCTCTCGGATTAAAAAACGCTCAACGGCTTTAGAGAACTCAGGGTCTTTGATCCAGTGAGCTGATTGCATCTTGACCGGCATGAATCCTCTGGCCATTTTGTGCTGCCCCTGAGCACCGCCTTCAAAAACGTCAATGCCTTGACTGATACAGTATTCGATTGCTTGGTAATAGGCTGTTTCAAAATGCAGGCAAGGCACATACTCTAAAGCACCCCAATAACGGCCGTAAGCGGTTTTAGTGAGCCCAGATTGATCAACAAAGAGCAAAGATGCTGCGATTGGTTGCTCGTTTCTATAGGCCAAAATCAAATGAAGGTTTTCCGGCATACTTTGGCTCAGCATTTGAAAGAATGATTCACTTAAATAAGGTGATGAGCGGTGTTCGTAGTAGGTGTTTGCATAACAGCGGTAAAAAAATGCCCAATTCTCTTGAGTAGCGCTTGGGCCATCAATATGCCGAAAAGATATTCCTGCACTATGCACCTGAGATCGTTCTTTTCGAATATTTTTACGGCGCTTCATATTGAGCTGACTTAAAAAGTCTTCCATGCTTTGATAAGTATGGTTATTCCAATGAAATTGGACGGCGTCTCTGGCCATGAATCCTTGTTTCAATAGAAGTTCTTGCGTCTCTTGCTCAGCGAACAGAATGTGCGCAGATGAAATCTCATTTTGTATCAATAATTGTTTTAATTGCTCTATTAGCTGAATGCGAACTGCATCCGCATGATCACTCTCACCCACCAATAGGCGCGCACCTCTGACTGGCGTGAAGGGTATGGCGCAAAGTGCTTTAGGGTAATACGACAGGCCATGCTGTTGATAGGCTTCAGCCCAAGACCAGTCAAAGACATATTCACCATAAGAATGATTTTTTAAATACAGCGGCATCAAGCCAATCGGATTTTCATTACCAGATGCGTAAATGGCCAGGTGCGTTATTTGCCAACCGGTATTACCTCCAACGCACGCGCAATCTTCTAGGGCACTTAAAAACTCATGGCGTAAAAAAGGAGTTGCGTCTTTCCCCAAAAGATTATTCCAATCCTCTTTTGAGACCATGTGAATGTTATTGAGAATCCGACATTCAAAGCTACTGTTTTGAGACACTTTTATTTGCCGTGATTTCCGATGAGTTAGTACAGAATTTGATTGTAATTTAAGGTGAGGGATCTGTTTTGTAGCACTAAAAAACGATGTTTGATTTTGATTCAGATTGATTTAAATTATTTATAAGAATAATTCCCCATTTAAATCATCAGCTTAAGTTAAACCCCTAAAAATCGATGTCTCAACTTAAATTCTTATAAGATGATAGGATATTTACTCTTAACTTTAATAGGGGTACCCAAGTGAAAAAATTATTGATTGCTACATCTTTAATTTGTATGTCCAGCTTCGCCATGGCGCACGGTTGCCCTG
>CAXNHG010000152.1:0-3363 GCA_964202085.1 Polynucleobacter sp.
CATCAACCACTTCCATCACTTCTTTGGTTGTTAAATCAAAACGCAAGGTGCTTGGCAAAATCACGCCCACAGATTTACGCTCGCCATTAGCCAATGTGACTGTATGAGAGATACATTTACCCTCAAAAAAAACATTGGCTTTTTTATTAACTGTTACTTGATCGAATTGCATGTCTTGCCCTTTTAATCTCTGATTTATTAAGAACCACGTTTGCGGCGTGCATTGGCAGCGATGCGCATACGTAGAGCATTTAATTTAATGAATCCGCCAGCATCAGCTTGGTTGTAGGCGCCACCGTCATCATCAAACGTTGCAATGTTTTGATCAAATAAAGTGTTTTTAGAATCACGCGCAACCACCGTGACTGAACCTTTGTACAACTTCATACGCACAAAGCCACTCACGCTTTGCTGAGTGTGATCAATCAATGTCTGAATAGCCACACGCTCTGGCGCCCACCAATATCCGTTGTAAATCATGCTGGCATAACGCGGCATCAAGTCATCTTTCAAATGAGCCACTTCACGATCCAAAGTGATGCTTTCAATACCTCTATGAGCCTTCAAAAGAATTGTGCCGCCAGGGGTTTCGTAGCAACCCCGGCTCTTCATACCAACATATCGGTTCTCCACAAGATCCAAGCGTCCAATACCATGTTTGCCACCAATTTTATTTAGTTCAGCTAGCATTTCATGGGCTTTGTAACGCTTACCGTTGATGGCTACGGCATCGCCGCGCTCAAATTCAATATCGAGGTACTCAGGGGCATCAGGCGCCTGCTCTGGGGACACCGTCCAACGCCACATAGATTCTTCAGCCTCAGCCTTTGGGTCTTCAAGATGACGACCCTCGTAGCTGATATGCAACAAGTTTGCGTCCATTGAGTACGGCGCACCACCTTGCTTGTGCTTCATTTCAACCGGAATGCCAGGTTGCTCTGCATAAGCCAATAGCTTTTCACGTGACAATAAATCCCATTCACGCCATGGAGCGATCACCTTGATGGATGGCTCCAATGAATAGTAGCCAAGCTCAAAACGAACCTGATCATTACCCTTGCCTGTAGCGCCATGCGATACAGAATCAGCACCTGTTTGACGTGCAATCTCAATTTGACGCTTTGCAATCAATGGGCGGGCAATGGATGTGCCTAATAAATATTCGCCTTCATAAACCGTGTTGGCACGGAACATTGGGAAAACAAAATCCCTGACAAACTCTTCGCGCAAATCATCAATAAAAATATTTTCAGGTTTGATGCCGAATTTAAGCGCCTTTGATCTTGCTGGCTCAAGCTCCTCGCCCTGACCCAAATCGGCCGTGAAGGTCACAATTTCGCATTGATAGGTGTCTTGCAACCATTTCAAAATAACGCTGGTATCTAAGCCACCAGAATAAGCTAGAACAACTTTTTTAATATCTGACATATCTATCTAATTAATTAAAGTTTAAGTAAAAATTACAACTTGCCGCAAAGCAAAAATTCCATCAAGGCCTTTTGTACATGCAGACGATTTTCAGCCTCATCCCAAACAACGCTTTGAGGCCCATCAATCACTGAAGCAGAAACCTCTTCACCTCTATGAGCAGGCAAGCAATGCATGAACAATGCGTCTGAATTGGCGGCGGCCATCAACTCGTCATTGACCATCCAGCCCTTAAAAGCTTTTAAGCGAATTTGGTTCTCATCTTCGTACCCCATGCTGGTCCATACATCGGTGGTCACCAAATCAGCGCCACGACATGCGTAAGCAGGATGTTCAAAAATTGTTAAATGTTTCTTGGCGTTCGAGCTCAACATTTTTTGATCGAGTTGATAGGCCGAAGGGGCAGAGAATTTCACCTTGAAATCTAAAATCTCAGCCGCTTGTATCCAGGTGTAAGCCATGTTGTTAGCGTCACCCACCCATGCAACCGTCTTCCCTTTGATGCTGCCGCGGCGCTCTACATACGTGAAGATGTCAGCCAATACTTGGCAAGGGTGATATTCATTCGTCAAACCATTGATCACTGGCACACGTGAATGAGCGGCAAAACGCTCAATGATGTCTTGGCCAAATGTTCTGATCATGATGATGTCAGTCATGCGTGAAATCACTTGAGCTGCATCCTCAACTGGCTCACCACGACCCAATTGGGTATCTTTGGTATTTAAAAATACAGCGTGGCCACCCAATTGATGAATGCCCGCCTCAAAAGACAGTCTGGTGCGCGTGGAGTTTTTTTCAAAAATCATGGCCAAGGTTCGGTCATGAAGCGGGTGCCAGGTTTCGTATCTTTTAAATTTAGCCTTTAAAAAAGCGGATCTTTCTAAAAGATAAGCGTAATCATCCGCACTGAAGTCAGTGAACTGCAAATAATGTCTAACAGCAAGATTTGACGCCATAAATTTCAAATACCTGAATAACTTAATAATTGATTCACAATAGTTCTAGACTGCTAAAATACGGGGTTTCCCCTAACTAATAATTCATTTATACCGCATACACATCGTGACGACCAAACAATTCTTCATCCAAGGTCTCACTGAAGACGGTAAGCCATTTCGTCCCAGCGATTGGGCTGAAAGACTTTGTGGCGTCATGGCTCAATTTCGACCAGAAAATGATACTGGTGACCCTCGCTTCACCTATTCACCTTTTGTTAAACCCACCATCGTTGCGGGCACAAAGTGCGTGGTTGTCGATGAGCGCTTAAGGGATATTGAGCCCAAAGCCATGGATTTCGTGAAAAACTTTGCCAAAGATAACAATCTTCCGATTGTTGAGGCCTGTGAAATCCCAATAAAATCAAACAACTAGAAACAAAAAACCCGCTCCGGATAAGGGAACGGGCTTTTTTAAAACTGACCTGAATTAAGCAGTCATGCCCTTAACAGCAGCGGATAAGCGTGATTTTGTTCGCGCAGCAGTGTTTTTATGTACTACTTTTTTATCTGCAATCTTGTCGATAGTTGCCTGAGCAGCTTGGAAAACCTTGGCTGCAGCAGCCTTATCACCAGCATCTACGGCTTTACGTACAGACTTAATGGCTGTACGAAGACGTGAACGCAAGCTGGTGTTGTGTTCATTTTGAGAAACTGCCTGGCGGGCACGTTTACGAGCTTGGGCGGTATTAGCCATGTTTGTAACCTTTAGAGGTATTGCCAAAAGAAAAAGATTATAACTTATCCTGAGTAAGGCTACCACCCCCACCAGAAATCTGTAAAACTATGCCTGTGAACTTATTATCTGCCGCCGCAAAAATCAGCAGCTTTACCATGCTTTCCCGTATCACGGGATTGCTCCGAGAAACCCTCATAGCTAGAACCTACGGGGCCTCAGAGTGGACTGACGCCTTCAATGTGGCCTTCAGAATCCCCA
>CAXNHG010000153.1:0-3343 GCA_964202085.1 Polynucleobacter sp.
ATATAAACACCATGACATACCCCTATGATAAAGCCAGCAATTTATTTGATCTAAATCACTTGAAATTGAGGCTTATGTACCCACATACTGAACATGAATAATGGGAGATATCCATGAGACTAGATAAATTAACCAGTAAGCTCCAAGAAGCTCTGGGCGAAGCCCAAAGCTTGGCTTTGAACGCTGACAACCAATACGTTGAGTCTGAGCACGTCCTTTTAGCGATGTTGCAGCAATCTGATAGCACAGCTAAATCACTGATCAATCGAACTGGTGGGAATGCTCTTGCCTTGGAAAAGGCAAGCCAAGCATTGATTGCCAAGTTGCCTCAGGTACAGGGCACGGGTGGTGATGTTCAAATTGGGCGTTCCTTGGCTGCTCATTTGAATCTAGCCGAAAAGGAAGCGACCAAGCGAGGCGATGATTTCATTGCAGGCGAACTTTTCTTATTGGTCTTGAGCGATGACAAGGGTGACCTTGGTAAAGCAATCAAAGCCGCTGGTATTACCCGTAAAACTTTAGAGGCTGCTATTGAAGCAGTTCGAGGAGGACTGTCTGTGAATAGTGCTGATGCTGAAAATCAACGTGAAGCTTTAAAAAAATATACCCTCGATTTAACTGAGCGTGCACGTCTAGGTAAATTAGATCCCGTGATTGGTCGCGATGATGAAATTCGTCGTGCGATTCAAATTTTGCAACGCCGCACCAAAAATAATCCCGTATTGATTGGTGAACCAGGCGTTGGTAAGACAGCCATTGTTGAAGGTTTGGCTCAGAGAATCATTGAAGGTGAAGTTCCTGAAACCTTAAAAAACAAACGCGTATTGGTATTAGATATGGCCTTACTATTGGCTGGAGCTAAATACCGCGGAGAATTTGAAGAACGCCTCAAGGCCGTCTTGAGTGATGTGGCCAAAGACGAGGGTCAGACCATTGTCTTCATTGATGAAATACACACGATGGTGGGGGCAGGTAAATCAGAAGGCGCCATGGATGCCGGTAATATGCTCAAGCCTGCTTTGGCGCGTGGGGAGTTACACTGCATTGGCGCCACAACATTGGATGAGTACCGCAAGTACATTGAAAAAGATGCCGCTTTAGAACGTCGCTTTCAGAAAGTCATGGTTGGCGAGCCAAGTGTTGAAGACACGATTGCTATCTTGCGTGGCTTACAGGAAAAATATGAACTGCACCACGGTGTAGAAATCACGGACCCAGCGATTGTGGCCGCTGCAGAGTTATCTCATCGCTACATCACGGATCGATTCTTGCCTGATAAGGCGATTGATTTGATCGATGAAGCCGCGTCACGCATCAGAATGGAAATTGATTCAAAGCCAGAAGTGATGGATAAATTAGATCGTCGCTTGATTCAATTGAAGATTGAGCGCGAGGCAGTGAAAAAAGAAAAAGACGAGGCTTCGCAAAAGCGTTTATCGCTGATTGAGGAGGAGATCAAGCGTTTAGGCAAAGAGTACGCAGACCTTGAAGAAATCTGGAAAGCAGAAAAGGGCGCTGCTCAAGGAACGGCTTCGATCAAAGAAGAGATTGATAAAGTCAAATCTGAAATCGTTAAATTGCAACGTGATGGCAAATTAGAAAAAGTTGCTGAACTGCAGTATGGCAAGTTGCCTGAGCTAGAGGGTAAGTTGAAATCAGCCGCTGTTGCTGAGGCAAAAGGACCCGCGTCTAAACACAAATTGTTGCGCACGCAAGTGGGTGCAGAAGAAATCGCCGAGGTGGTCTCTAGGGCCACCGGTATTCCTGTATCAAAAATGATGCAAGGAGAGCGAGACAAGCTATTACAAATGGAAGATTACTTGCACAATCGAGTGATCGGTCAAGAGGAGGCTATTTCAGCCGTTTCTGATGCCATTCGTCGCTCACGTGCCGGCCTGTCCGATGAAGGCAAGCCTTATGGTTCATTCTTATTCTTAGGGCCAACAGGTGTTGGTAAAACAGAGCTTTGCAAAGCCTTGGCTGAGTTCTTGTTTGACAGTGATGAGCACTTGATTCGTATTGACATGAGTGAATTCATGGAAAAACACAGCGCGGCTCGTTTGATTGGAGCTCCTCCTGGCTATGTTGGTTACGAAGAAGGTGGTTATTTAACCGAATTGGTTCGTCGTAAGCCTTACAGCGTCATCTTATTGGATGAGGTTGAAAAAGCTCACCCCGATGTATTCAATGTCTTGTTGCAGGTCTTGGATGACGGTCGCATGACTGATGGACAGGGGCGAACTGTGGACTTTAAAAACACGGTGATCGTGATGACCAGTAATTTAGGGTCGCAAATGATTCAGTCAATGACTGGTCAACCACAAGAGAAGCTCAAAGAAGCCGTGATGGTTGATGTCAAAGAACATTTCCGTCCTGAGTTTTTAAATCGCATTGATGAGATGGTCGTATTCCATGGTTTAGATCAAAAGAATATCACTGCGATTGCCAAGATTCAGTTGCAACGCTTGCGTGATCGTTTGGCAAAAATGGATATGTTGCTTGAAGTCAGCGATGCAGCTCTTGTACGCGTCTCAGAAGCCGGTTATGACCCCGTCTTTGGGGCAAGGCCATTGAAGAGAGCAATTCAGCAATTCATTGAAAACCCAGTGGCTCGATTAATCCTAGAAGGTAAGTTTGGTCCTAAAGCCATTGTTCCAGTAGACGTTGATAAAAATGGGGCATTCATGTTTGATCGGGTTGTTCACTAAACAAGCCGCGAGGCATTGAGTAAGACTAGCAGTCTCATTCAATCAGTAGTAATATCGGCCAATGACTATTCGCAGAGACGCGGAGGTTATTGGCCTTGTCAGTGTGGCCCATGGCACCTCTCATTTTTATCATTTAATCCTAGCGCCATTATTTCCATGGCTAAAAGTTGAATTTGGGCTCAGTTATGCTGAGCTTGGATTCTTGATGACGATGTTTTTCGTTGTCTCAACCATCATGCAAGCCGCTGCTGGTTTTTGGGTTGATCATTCAGGTCCCTTAAAAGTTCTTTTCTTTGGTGTTGCAACTCTGGCTGTCTCAGCCATTGTGTTGTCATTTTCAACAGGCTATTGGAGTTTATTATTTGGCGCCTGCTTAGCGGGCCTTGGGAATGGTGTGTTTCATCCAGCTGATTACACCTTGATCAATCGTCGGGTTTCCCCAGAGCGAGTCGCTCATGCCTATTCAATGCACGGTGTTTCGGGTGCCCTTGGTTGGGCCGCATCGCCAGCTGTGTTGGTGGCGGTGACTACTTTTGCTGGATGGCGCCAAGCTTTATTAGTGGCATCAGCGATTGCCTTTGTGATTCTAGCGGTTCTCTACTGCAGACGTCATGTCTTGATGGGCACTCAGGAGC
>CAXNHG010000154.1:0-3326 GCA_964202085.1 Polynucleobacter sp.
ATGATGATTCTGGATGACCTGTCAGCGCAATCAGTTTTGCACCAGTTCTTTTGATAATGGGAACAATGGCAGTCAGTTCACTGGTTTCACCAGAATTTGAAAATGCCACAAAGACATCATGTTGGGTGACCATACCTAAATCACCGTGACTTGCTTCAGCTGGGTGCACAAAAAAAGCAGGTGAACCAGTTGATGCAAAGGTTGCCGCAATTTTTCTAGCAATATGGCCAGATTTACCAATTCCAGAAACCACAATACGACCCTTGCAAGCTAACAACAACTCAATGGCGTAAGCAAATTTCTCAGCATTTTTTTGCGTGAGATTTTTTTGAAGAGTCAAAATGGCTTCAGCTTCAATGGCTAAAGTTTCTCTAGCCAAATCAATGGCTCGCTGGTTTTGTTCAGAAGTTTGATGAGTCATGGCTAGAGTATATGTCTTTAGGCTTATTTCAATAAGGGGGCTAGGTACTTTCCAGTGTAGCTTTTTGCTACTTTAGCAACTTTTTCTGGGGTGCCAACTGCGATAATTTCGCCACCACCACCACCACCTTCTGGGCCTAAATCAATAACCCAGTCAGCCGTCTTGATGACATCTAAATTATGTTCAATGATAACAATGGTGTTGCCATGCTTTTTGAGGGTGTGAATGACTTTGAGTAAAAGCTGAATATCGTGGAAATGAAGACCTGTGGTGGGTTCATCCAAAATATACAAAGTTCTACCGGTGTCTCGCTTGGATAGTTCCAAAGAGAGCTTCACACGTTGTGCTTCACCTCCAGATAAGGTGGTGGCACTTTGTCCTAATTTGACGTATCCCAAACCAACATCTAACAATGTCTTAAGTTTTCGTTTGACCGTTGGTACTGCCTCAAAGAATTCATGAGCTTGCTCAATGGTCATGGATAAAACTTCGTGAATATTTTTACCTTTGTAACGAATATCCAAAGTTTCGCGGTTGTAACGTTTACTGTGACATACATCGCAAGGAACATAAACATCGGGCAAGAAGTGCATTTCAACTTTCAAGACGCCATCACCTTCACAGGTTTCGCAACGACCACCTTTGACGTTAAAAGAGAATCGACCAGCTTCGTATCCTCGCTCTCGAGCTGCAGGAACTCCAGCGAATAATTCTCTGATCGGAGTGAAAAGGCCTGTGTAGGTCGCAGGATTTGATCTTGGAGTTCTGCCAATAGGAGATTGATCAACGTTGATCACTTTGTCAAAATGTTCTAGGCCAATGATTTCTTTGTGTTGCGCGGGCTCTGCAATAGAGCCGTAGAGGTGCTGCGCAACGGCATGGTGAAGCGTATCGTTGATCAAGGTCGATTTGCCTGATCCAGACACGCCCGTCACGCAGGTCAATAATCCTAATGGAATTTCAACATCAACATTTTTAAGGTTGTTTCCTGTTGCGCCTAATATTTTTAAAGAATGCTCTCCCACAGGGGTTCTATTTTTAGGAATCTGAATGGCTTCTTTGCCAGAAAGGTAAGCACCCGTTAAGGAAGCAGGGTTGGATTCAATTTCCTTTGGGGTGCCTTCTGCAATAATTTTTCCGCCATGCTCTCCAGCACCCGGGCCAATATCAATCACATGATCAGAAGCTCTGATCATGTCTTCATCGTGCTCTACCACCAACACAGAATTACCTAAATCTCGGAGGTGCTTGAGTGTGCCAATGAGTCGATCGTTATCGCGCTGATGAAGGCCAATGGATGGCTCATCCAAGACGTACATAACGCCAGTCAGGCCCGAACCAATTTGAGAGGCCAAGCGAATGCGCTGCGCTTCTCCTCCTGAAAGGGTGTCTGCGCTTCTGTCCAAAGATAAATAATTTAAGCCAACGTCATTGAGAAAGCTCAGACGCGCACCAATTTCAGAAATGATTTTTCCTGCGATCTCTTTTTTGGCACCTTTTAATTCCAGTGATAGAAAGTAGTCGCGGGCTTCACCTAAAGGCAAGTTGCTGACCTCATAAATTGCCCGTGCTTGTTTGCCATCACCAACCTTGACGTTTCTGGCTTCAGTTCTCAAGCGCGTGCCTTCGCAACTTGGGCAGGGTTTGTTATTTTGATATTTCGAGAGCTCTTCTCTCACTGTTGGGGAGTCAGTTTCTCTGTAACGTCGCTCAAAGTTAGCCACGATGCCCTCGAAGGCGTGCTCTCGAACAACAACCTTGCCTTTTTCATTTAAATACTCAAATGGAATGTCTTGATTGTTAGATCCAAACAGAAGCAGTTCTTGAGCTTTTTTTGGTAACTCTTCAAATGGCGCCTCTAAATCAAACTTGGCATGCTTTGCAAGATTCTGAAGTAACCTAAAATAAAACTGATTGCGGCGATCCCATCCCTTGATAGCCCCTGAGGCAAGAGATAGCTCAGGATGAGCCACCACGCGCTTAGGATCAAAAAAGCTGATGTGACCCAAACCGTCGCAACTAGGACAGGCACCCATTGGGTTATTGAATGAAAATAACCTGGGCTCTAATTCTTGTAATGAGTAAGAGCAAATGGGGCATGCAAACTTACTTGAAAAAAGCTGCTCTTTTTCTGTGTCCATTTCAAGTGCAATGGCTCTGCCATCGGCTAAGCGCAACGCTGTTTCAAAAGACTCCGCTAAGCGCTGCTGAATGTCTGCTTTTATTTTGATTCGGTCGACCACCACATCAATCGTGTGCTTTTCGTTTTTAACTAGCCTGGGTAATTCATCAGCTTCATAAATTTTTGCTTTGTTATGTAAAGCTGTGCCGCCACCTGAGCGAATTCGAAAACGCACAAAACCTTGCGCTTGCAGGTCTTCAAATAGATCGAGATGCTCACCTTTTCTCTCGCTCACAACGGGCGCCAAAATCATTAATTTTGTGTCTTCAGGTTTTGACATCACAGAATCAACCATTTGGGAAACACTTTGCGCTTCTAGCGGTAGCTGATGCTCTGGGCAATGTGGTGTTCCGGCGCGTGCAAAAAGTAAGCGCAAATAATCATGTATTTCAGTAACGGTACCAACAGTCGAACGCGGATTGTGACTGGTTGCTTTTTGCTCAATAGAAATAGCAGGAGATAAACCTTCGATCGAGTCAACATCGGGCTTTTCCATCAACTGTAAAAATTGACGGGCATAAGCAGATAAGGACTCTACATAGCGTCTCTGTCCTTCGGCGTAAAGCGTATCAAAAGCCAAAGAACTTTTACCCGATCCAGACAAGCCAGTTAATACAACCAACTGGTTTCTCGGAATATCGAGATTGATATTTTTAAGGTTGTGGGTGCGAGCACCTCTAATTTTTATCGTATCCATGATTTTTCTCTGCGTAACCAGTTAAT
>CAXNHG010000155.1:0-3236 GCA_964202085.1 Polynucleobacter sp.
CCTCGTTTCTACGAGGGTTGTTGTATTTAATGGTGGTCCGAATTAACTTGTACTCTTTGTCCACTAACGGGTCTCGGCCATAGACTTCAGTCATCCTAGAAATGAAGTTGTAGTTGTCGTTATAGGCATCTGTAGAAATAGCAATGAATACCGAGTTCGTTGTGTATTTCAATATTTCATAATTCAGGACTGCGGTGCCAGTCAAGAAAACCTTGTTCGATGATTTGTAAAACTTCATCGTTCCGATGTTGCCTGTGTCGCCTGACTTAAGCGGAGTAGAGGGCAAATCGAAAGTTTTCTCTGTGCTACCAAAATCACCGCCAACCACACGCTGTCCCAACAAAGGATATTTCAAATTAAAGCCTGGACGGGGGTTGGTCACGGCAAAGTACTTGAAGGTGGTAAAACTGGCAGCGGCCGGGCTACAACCAGTGAGTGAGTTTTCAACAGTGTATTTCGCAACCCTTACTTCGTAGCCATCTAAATACGTGATGGGGTCGGTTGTTAGCGCGGGCGTTTGAACAACTGTGTGAGTGCCCACACAGTCTAGGTATTTGTAGGACAAATTTGCTTTGAGCAAGAAAACTTCACGCTTGCTAGTTGCATAGGGCACCTTGATGTAATAAGAGTTGGCATCGCGACTGATCACTTCAAAGGCATTGTTGAAAAATGAATAAGGCACGTCCAATGCATCTTGGTTAACGCCGGAGACGGTCACGATGTCGCCACTTTTAGCTTGATGATCTGGATGTGTGATTAAAAAAAGAGTTGACTTGCCGTTATCAGCGCTGTCGGTCGGTACGGTAAGAAGGGTGAGCCTTTTAAAATCTTGGTAGGCATAACTTCTTAAGACGCCTGCCTTGGTAAAGCCATTGAGAACTTGCTTTTCCCAAAAACTTGCCATTGAAATACTGTCAGTACCTGAAGGCAAGGAGGTAGAGGGTGTTGTGCTGGTGCCAGTGCCAGTAATGGCATTTAAGACTTCCAAAATGCTGACATTCTCAGCCGATCCGGTGGGCCCAGAGCTGGCGTTGCCGCCGCAGGCGGTGAGTCCAAGAAATAAGGAGCAAACCAAGGTCAAAGTCCATGGTTGAAGTATTGCAAATAGCCGGATGAGGATGAGAAATCGATTCATAAGCCTTATTTTCTCTTTTTTTCAGGCTAATCCATCAATCTTAAACTGGCGACATACCGCCCATTTTGACTTGACCACCAATTTTGGGTGGGATGATCGTGATGGAAATTCGGCGATTTAAAGGATTGACAGGATCTTGCGGCATGGAAGGCACGCTGTCGCCATAGCCAATCACTTGTGAAATGCGTTCAGTGGGCACCTTTTCAAGAATCAATTCTCGCCTTGCAGAATTTGCTCGCTCGGCAGACAGCTCCCAATTGCTATAACCCACAGTGCCTCCGCCGCCATAAGGCTCTGCATCGGTATAGCCCTCAATTTTTAATTTGTGAGTGGGACATTTGTTAGCAACTGCCGCAATTTTTTGAAATTGCTTTTTAGCACATTCAGACAATGTGGTACCACCTCTTTGGAACAAGGGCTCACCCGCATCTTTCAGGGTAATGCGCAATCCGTCTGTAGAGTAGTCAATGTCGAAAGGGGCCTTGCCAGATTGAAGACCTGCATCGCCAGCGATGAGCGCTTTCAGCTCATTGGCAACGGGCTCAATGCAAGAGGTGTCAATGCGCTCGCGCTTTGAAATGTTGTCAAACAGCATGACCCATACCACAATGAAGAAAGCCATGAGCACTGTGACGAAGTCGGCATAGACCAGCTTCCAAGCACCATGGGTTACATACTTCTTGTGTTTTTTTTGATAGCCTTTTCGGCTGTGTGGTACCTGCGCAGTTTTGGTACCTGGTCCTGGTTTTAGAGGAAGCGGCGGTGTCGCAGTAGGGATTTCCGCTGCTTTGTTTTCACTGCTTGGCGCTATCTCTGACATGAGCTT
This sequence comes from Polynucleobacter sp., assembly GCA_964202085.1. GTDB lineage: Bacteria > Pseudomonadota > Gammaproteobacteria > Burkholderiales > Burkholderiaceae > Polynucleobacter. The sequence goes on from CAXNHG010000155.1 coordinate 1,962, forward strand.
AGCCAGTTAACTTATTGCCAGAAGTTGCCATCACACCTTCAGACAGCTCTTTCATGGTAGGACGCTGATCAGTGAACATCACCTTGCGGCCATACTCGACGGCAATCATAGGAGAGAAATTGCTGTAATTGGCAATTAAAATTTCTTTCACGGCCTCGAAGGGTTTAAGGTCTGCAGCGGCAAGTTGCTCCATGCTGCGACTAACCGGCAACATCATGGCATATGCGCTAAAAACACCTAACAATGTACCCACTAGAGCTGAGGAAATCATATCGCCAATCTCACCTGGGCCGATACCTGTTTTGATAGAACTTAAAGCGTGAATCACACCAATAATTGCGGCTACGATACCGAACGCTGGCATGCTGTCGGCTAATGTTGAAATTGATTCGGATGGTTCTAGTGATTCATGGTTCATCACTTCAATCTCTTGGGCCATGACAGATTCGAGTTGTCCTAGCGTGACAGTTCCGTCCATCATCATCGTGAAATAGTCCGTGATAAATTCAATCAAACGGGGACTTTTCAAAACAGTTGGGTACTTAGCAAACAATTCACTTTGCTTTGGATCTGATATGTCACTCTCAATGGACAAAGCACCATCGCGTTTAATGCGTTGCAGCAACTCAAACATTAGACACAATAAACCTAAGTTAGCAGCTCTACCTCCGTGAGAAGGTAAAAATATTCGAATAAAAGAACGAAACATAATTTTTAAGTTGCGCCACTTGTTAGATGCCAACAAGGTGCCTGCAGCTGCACCAAAAATGATTAAATATTCAGATGGAACCCAAAGTTGTTCAATATGGCCGCCCACCCACATGTAGCCGCCAATTACGCAACCAAAAGCAATAATCCATCCGGCTCCAATGTTCATATCTTGAAACGGTCAATGCCGTGAAGTAAAAAATAGTGGAAAAATACTAGCATCAATCAAAGAACACAGCATTACAACTTTGATAGCGAGCTGTAATTTTATACTTTGACGCCAGTGTAATTTCAAAATCTCACAATTTTTGGAAAAGCGAGTTGGTATCCAGCTTCGTCATAATGGACTGAGCTGCCTGTAGCAATGCGTTTGATTTTACCAGTCCGGCGGTGGCATTTGCTAAATCGGTGTCTAGTAAGTTACTGCGTTGTACTTCGACATTGTTTTTTTGCACGTCTGCGGCTTCTGTGGCGGCGTCTAGCTGGTTTTGCAGAAGACCCGTTTTGACTTGAGCTTTGGTGACCTGCTTAAGCACCAATTGCATGTTGGTCATATCAGTTGAAGAT
>CAXNHG010000156.1:0-3215 GCA_964202085.1 Polynucleobacter sp.
GATTGCCAGGGCGCTTTGATTGACGAAACTCAAACCCTCAACCCAAGCACGGCTCGAGCTCAAAGAAGAGTGTCTGCAGAGCAGCAAATCAGGGCTTGGGGCATGTCAGGAGTTCAGACTCATATCTTGAGGGTGCCAGGTATTTATGCAGGTGATCGCTTGCCCGTTGAAAGATTGGGGCGTGGCACACCCGTGCTCAATGCCGATGAGGATGTCTATACCAATCACGTCAATGCCGATGACTTGGCCAGATTGATCACTTATGTTTTATGGAGAGGCAAAACCCAGCGTGTCATCAATGCCTGTGATGACAGTCAATTAAAAATGGCTGATTACTTTGATTTGATTGCTGAAAAGATGAATTTGCTAAAACCACCAAGAGTATCGAGACAGGACTTGAACGCCCAGCTAGACCCCATGATGCTGTCATTCATGAGTGAGTCTCGACGCATTCAAAATAAACGCTTAAAAGAACTCAGATTTAATCTTCAGTACCCAACGGTCAAGGACTGCTTAGAGACTCTTTAAAGTCTCCCTAAAAAGTCTTTATCGTTTATTTCCAAGTATCTTTCAGACCCACACACAAGTTGAAGACAGGCTTTGCGGCCGTGTGATTGATTCGATCGGCCACAAAATAACCGTGCCGTTCAAATTGGAAGCGCTGTTCGGCTATCGCATGACTCAAGCTTGGCTCTAAATAAGCATTCAAAATTTGTTTTGAATCTTGATTAATCGCATCCAAGAAATTTTTATCGCCACTGTCCGGATGAGGGTCAGTGAACAAACGATCGTACACACGGATCTCAGCCTTGATGCCTTCTTTGGCGCTGACCCAGTGAAGATTACCTTTTACTTTGTAATTATTTGATTCAGGTGTGCCACTCTTGCTGTCAGCGAAGTAATTGGCATGAACGGCTGTCACTTTTCCGCCGGCATCAGTGTCAAAGCCAGTGCACTCAATCACAAATCCATGGCGTAAGCGAACCCGGCTACCGGCTTCGCCATTCATGGGTGGGTATAACCTGAAGAAACCTTTGATTGGTTCGACCATAAAGTCATCTTCCTCAATCCAAAGCTCTTTGCTGAAATTGAAGTCTCGTCGTCCCCAGTCCTCATGGTGAGGGTGTTTGGGGGCAGAGCAAGGTTCACTGTGATTGGCATCAAAGTTATCAATGATCAATTTGAGAGGCTTTAATACCACAAAGGCGCGCTCGGCTTTGGCATCTAGGTCATCACGCAGGGCTTGCTCAAGCACAGACATATCAATCCAGCTATCTGCTTTGGATACGCCAATACGTTCGCAGAACAAACGAATACTCTCAGGGGTGAAGCCACGACGCCTGATGCCTACCAAGGTTGGCATGCGCGGATCATCCCAGCCATCGACGCGTTTTTCTTCAACCAACTGCAATAGCTTGCGCTTGCTGGTGATGGCATACGTCAAATTTAAACGGGCAAACTCGTATTGCTTCGGTAAAGGATCTTTGAAAACACCAATTTCTTTGAGCGCCTCCAATACCCAATCATAAAGTGGTCGATTGTTCTCAAACTCCAAGGTACAGATAGAGTGAGTGATATTTTCTAAAGCATCCGAGATGCAATGAGTGAAGTCGTATAACGGGTAGATGCACCACTTGTCGCCCGTGCGATGATGGTGAGCGTGACGAATTCGATACACCACAGGATCACGTAAAACAATGTTTGGGTGCTTCATATCGATTTTGAGTCTCAAGACATGAGCCCCATCTGGATATTTACCAGACTTCATTTCTCTGAATAAAGCCAGATTCTCTTCGCTAGCGCGATCTCTGAAAGGACTGTTGGTTCCTAGTTGAGTGAAGTTACCGCGATTTTTATGAATCTCATCAGCAGATTGACTGTCAACATAAGCTTTACCGGCTTCAATCAACTTTTCTGCAAATTCATATAACTGATTAAAATAGTCGCTGGCATAGTGTTGATGTTCAACACCATCGTGTATCCAATCGAAGCCTAACCAACGGACCGCATCAATGATGCTATCGACGTACTCAGTTTCTTCTTTACTGGGGTTGGTGTCATCGAAGCGCATATTGCAACGGGCGCCGTGCAAAGCGTGTGCGTAATCTCTGGCTAGGCCAAAGTTTAAGCAAATACTCTTGGCATGACCGATGTGCAGGTAGCCATTCGGTTCAGGTGGAAACCGAGTGATAAGGCTTGGTAGCGGTTTCCCGGAGGAATCTAAGCGCTTAGAGTGCTTGCCTTGGGCAAGATCAGCATCAATGATTTGACGCAAAAAATTCGAGACCTCTAGGGTCTCGAATTTAGAAGGAATTGGGTTCTTCTTTTCAGACATACCCACATTGTAAATTTATTCTTCGACAAAAGCCTCTTCTCTGGTTTTTCTCACTGCTGGAAGCAACACAATAACTACCAAGGCTGCTGCAGCTATCAATAAACCAAGAGACAGCGGACGGGTGAGGAAGGTTGTGAAATCCCCTCTGGCTAGGAGTAGGGCACGACGGAAGTTTTCCTCCATCATCGGCCCTAGAATGAAGCCAAGTAGTAACGGAGGTGCCTCGCAGCCCAATTTGAAGAACAAGTAGCCAGCAACACCAAAGATGGCTGTCATGAAAATATCAAAGTTGGTGTTATTAACGGTGTATACGCCGATACAGCAGAAAACCAAAATAGCTGGATAGAGGTGACGATAAGGGATGGTCAACATTTTGACCCATATGCCAATCAATGGCAGGTTCAAAATAATCAACATCAAGTTACCAATCCACATTGATGCAATCAAGCCCCAGAATAATGCTGGGTTAGAAGTCATCACCTGCGGACCTGGTTGAATGTTGTGAATCGTCATGGCGCCCACCATCAAAGCCATCACAGCATTTGGTGGAATACCAAGAGTTAACAAAGGGATGAATGATGTTTGTGACGCGGCATTATTGGCGCTTTCAGGACCTGCCACACCTTCAATCGCACCCTTACCAAATTCAGCGCTGTACTTAGAGGTTTTTTTCTCAAGAGAATAAGCAGCAAATGCAGCTAAAGGAGCGCCGCCACCAGGAAGAACGCCCAACAAAGAACCAATACCGGTGCCGCGAAGAATCGACGGCATCATGCGCTTGAAGTCTTCCTTGCTTGGCCAAAGAGATGTGACCTTGTCCAAGAAGGTTTCACGTTTATCTTTTTGCTCAAGGTTGCTCATGATTTCTGCGAAACCAAAC
>CAXNHG010000157.1:0-3200 GCA_964202085.1 Polynucleobacter sp.
CCTTATGTTGGCGGTAAGCCTATTAGTGAAGTTGCTCGTGAATTCGGCCTTGATGAAAGCAAGATTGTTAAATTGGCCTCCAATGAAAATCCTTTGGGCATGCCAGAGTCGGCTAAGAAAGCCATGGCAAAAGCGGCTGAAGATTTAGGTCGCTATCCAGATTCCAATGGTTTTGAATTAAAGAATGCTCTAGCAACAAAACTCAAGGTGCCCGTTGAGTGGATCACTCTGGGTAATGGTAGCAATGATATTTTGGAGTTAACTGCCAGAGCTGTTGCGCATGAGGGTGATGAAGTTGTTTTTTCTAAGCATGCCTTTGCTGTTTATCCTTTGGCTACTCAAGCGGTTGGTGCAAAAGCGATTGAAGTTCCTGCCATGGCTGATTTTGGGCATGACTTGTCGGCCATGCTAAATCCCATCACAAGCAAAACCCGTTTGGTGTTTGTGGCTAACCCAAATAACCCAACTGGAACATTTTTAAAAGCATCTGAGATCGAAGCCTTTTTACAAAAAGTACCAGAGCATGTGGTGGTGGTGATCGATGAGGCTTATAACGAATTTTTAACCCCAGAGCAGCAATATGATGCGATTGCTTGGGTCAGAAAATACCCGAACGTAATTGTTTCAAGAAGTTTTTCAAAGGCATATGGTTTAGCTGGTTTGAGAATTGGCTATGGCATTGCGCAAAATAACATTACTGATTTATTGAATCGCATTCGTCAGCCATTCAACGTCAATAGTTTGGCTCAGGCAGCCGCGATTGCCGCATTAGCTGATAGTGCTTTTTTAAAGAAATGCTATGACCTTAACTGCGCAGGTTATACACAACTGACCAAGGCCTTTGACTCGATGGGTTTGTTGTACATCCCATCATCCGGTAATTTTGTTTTGGTTAAGGTGGGTGATGAGCCTAATGCTGGTGCCAAAGTCAATTTAGAGCTTTTAAAAGCTGGTGTGATTGTGCGACCAGTTGGTAATTATGGTTTGCCTCAATGGTTGCGCATTTCTATTGGTTTACCTGAAGAGAATCAGGTATTCATTGAAGCCCTTAAGAAAATACTCGGGCGATAACCATGACTCAACATACTTCAGGCACAAAACCTTTGACCTTGGGCATCGTTGGCGTTGGTTTGATTGGCGCATCCCTTGGCTTGGCCCACAAACAAGCTAAAACCTTTGATAAGGTTTTGGGTGTTGGCCGTTCAGAAAAAAATTTGAATGAAGCCATCAAGATGGGCGCAATTGACCAAGCAGTGAGCCTTGAGCAGTGTGCGAAAGAGTCAGATGTGATTGTGGTGTGCGTGCCAGTGGCGCAAACTTTTAGCATCTTGCATGCGATTGAGCCACATCTTAAAAAAAATGCCTTGATCACTGATGCAGGCAGCACCAAGACTGATGTCATCATGGCTGCTAAAACAGCTTTGGGCGATAAGGTGGCGCAATTTATTCCTGCACATCCAATCGCAGGTGGAGCACAGCATGGCGCCAATGCGGCCAAAGTGGATTTGTATCAAGGTAAAGAAGTGATCATTTGTCCTTTGCAAGAAAACGCACCAGCAGCCGTGGAAGCCATCAATGAATTTTGGTTGGGTACGGGTGCTAACACTCATCGCATGTCTTCTTTGCAACATGACGCGGTGTTCGCTGCGATCTCGCATTTACCTCACGTTTTGTCTTTTGCTTTGATGCTGCAAGTCGCTAATGCAGAGGATGCCAATGTCAAGCTAGGTCATGCTGGCGCTGGATTCAGAGATTTCACAAGAATTGCAGCGTCCAGCCCTGAGATGTGGCGAGACATCAGTTTGGCTAATAAAACAGCCCTATTAAAAGAAATCGATCAATACCTCAATCTGACCAAGCAACTTAGAGACATGATTGCTAGGGAAGATGGCGATGCTTTGTTAAAAGCATTCACGCGCGCCAGTGCAGAACGTCAAAAATGGGAAGGTCGTTGATGAGTTCTGGCGTGATTGAGTTCATTGAATTAGGACCATACATCAAGGCTGTAGGAATAGTTGCTTTACCAGGATCAAAAAGTATTTCTAATCGAGTCTTACTTTTGTCTGCGCTCGCAAAAGGCACAACCACTCTGAAGGGTTTGTTGGATGCTGATGACACTCAAGTGATGCGTGCGGCACTTAAAACACTTGGCGTGAACGTTGAAGAAACAAAAGAAAGTTGTGTGGTTCAAGGTTGCTCAGGTCGCTTGCCTAATCAGCAAGCTGATTTATTCATGGGGAATGCTGGCACAGCCATACGTCCGCTGACAGCAGCTTTAGCCATTCTAGGCGGTGATTATCGTTTGCATGGTGTGCCACGCATGCACGAAAGACCGATTGGTGATTTGGTTGATGGCTTGCGCATGGTGGGCGCTCAAGTGGCTTATGAGCAGCGAGAAGGTTATCCACCATTGAGAATTACTCAAGGGCAAATACGCACCAATGAATTAATCAAAGTCCGTGGTGATGTTTCTAGTCAGTTCTTAACAGCTTTGTTGATGTCATTACCACTCGTTGCTAAAAATGAAATTTGTATCGAGGTGATTGGGGAGTTAATTTCAAAACCATACATTGATATCACTTTGAGGTTGATGAAACGATTTGGTGTGGATGTGCGCAATGACAACTGGCAGAAATTCTATATTCCAGCCAATGATGGTCAACCATACAGTAGTCCAGGAACACTTTATGTTGAAGGTGATGCCTCATCAGCTTCTTATTTTTTGGCGGCTGGAGCCATTGCAGAGGGCCCCGTGAGAGTCACGGGCGTTGGCAGAAACAGTATTCAAGGGGATGTGGCTTTTGCTGATGCCCTCAATCAGATGGGTGCCAATGTGATGGCAGGAGATGATTGGATTGAGGTCAGGGGGGTTGATACCCCTAGTGGCAAATTGCAAGGCATTGAGCTGAACTGTTTGGCTATACCTGATGCTGCCATGACCTTGGCAGTAGCAGCTTTATTTGCCGAAGGACCTACCAAGTTAACTGGCATTGCTAGTTGGAAAGTCAAAGAGACTGACCGCATTGCTGCGATGGCCAAAGAGTTAAGAAAAGTTGGTGCGATTGTGGATGCGGGTGATGACTACATTCAAATCACGCCGCCAAAAAAATGGCAGTCTCCTGACCAAGGCATTGACACCTATGACGATCATCGCATGGCGATGTGTTTTTCTTTGGCTGCTCTTGGCTCATTAAGAATCA
>CAXNHG010000158.1:0-3180 GCA_964202085.1 Polynucleobacter sp.
CACACCGCCAGACCACTCGACCAGGTCTCTCACGGTCACATAAGAGCCTGCGCGTTTAGATATCTTGACCTCTTCACCACCCTTCATGACGGTGACCATCTTGTGCAACACGTACTGCGGATAATCTTTTGGAATACCCCAAGAACGCTTCTGCGCAACACCCTGAATGCCTGAACGCACCCGAGCAATCGTGCCATGGTGATCGCTGCCTTGAATGTTGATCACATGAGTAAAGCCTCGCGACCATTTGCTGGCATGGTAGGCAACATCTGGAACAAAGTATGTGTAGCTGCCATCTGATTTTTTCATGACACGATCTTTATCATCGCCATCATCAGTGGTACGCAACCAAAGAGCGCCCTCCGCTTCATAGCTCTTGCTAACTGATGCTAAATCAGCAACAACCGATGCCACGCTGCCATCACTGTACAAAGATGATTCCAGATAATAGCAATCAAATTGCACGCCAAATGAGCTCAGGTCAATATCTTGTTCTTTACGCAAATAAGCCACAGCAAATTGCCGAATAGATTCGATATTGTTGATATCACCATCTGCATGTACGGGCCGACCGTCTGAAGCCGCCACAACGGCTTTAGCTAAATAGTCGTTTGCAATATCAGCAATGTACTCACCGTTATATGCAGACTCAGGCCAGTCCTTATCGCCAGGCCTCAGCCCTTTTGCCCTTGCCTGAACTGAAATCGCTAAATTTTGTATCTGCACACCGGCATCGTTGTAATAAAACTCTTTATGAACCAACCAACCTTGAGTTTTTAAAATGTTCGACAGGGCATCGCCCAGCGCCGCTTGACGGCCGTGCCCCACATGCAGAGGGCCCGTTGGGTTTGCAGAAACAAACTCAATCAATACTTTTTTACCTAGCTCAGCTTGCTGACCATAACAGTTTCCGTCGGCAAATATTTTTCCAATCACTTGCAAACGAGCCTTTTGCGTTAAACGCAAGTTAATGAATCCTGGGCCAGCAATTTCTGCGCTCGCAATTAATTCTTTAGCGTCTGCTTGGGCTAATAATTTCTCAACAAACACTTGAGCCAATTCTCTTGGATTGACCTTCCAGGCTTTAGATAGCTGCATGGCAATATTGGTCGCCAAATCTCCATGCTCAACGACTTTTGGTCGCTCAACATGAGGCTCTGGCAATGCATCAAGAATGCTTCGCTCTTTAGCTATCTGGGCTAAGGCGACTTGCATCAATGAAATAATTTGTTTTTTAATGGCTGGCAGCATAGAAGCTTAGTTTATCAGTTAACTTTTGATGTTAATCTTTGCTTATGTTATATAAATTTCAATGTAAAAAATCTGCGGATGTTCTGATGTTAGAAGACTTAACCACAAAAATCTTTACCATCATTGACAGGCCGCTAGAGCCACGAGGCATCTTTCTACTTGAGCAGTTGCCAATCGCTATTTCAAAATTAGAAGCCGCTGTGGCAGAAGACATTGAACGCAAAAAGAGCGCCTCTGAAAACAGCCCGTCAGAAATTTCTGAAAAATCTGGGCATAACATCAACCATGATCGCTTAGGGCAAAGAGTGCATCCATTCATCAGCTTACTCAAAGAGGCTTTGCTTAACGAAGAGATGGTATCTTGGGGCGCTTAACAAAATCCTCTAGCTGGTCATCACCAATACGGCCCACATCAAAATATTGAGCCTGCGGGCTTGCCAAATAGAAACCACTCACGCTAGATGAGGGTGTCATGGCCATTGATTCAGTCAAAGCCATATCAATTTCATCAGCCTTTAAACATTCAAACATATCCTTTTTAACCAAATGATCTGGACATGCTGGGTAACCGGGGGCTGGACGAATGCCTTGGTACTTTTCCTGAATCAAATCTTCGCTACTAAGGCGCTCATCAGAAACATAGCCCCAAAGTTCAGTTCTAACCCTTTGATGCATCTTTTCAGCAAATGCTTCTGCGAATCGATCCGCCAAAGCCTTTAGCATGATTGAACTGTAGTCGTCATGCTTATCTTCAAATTCTTTTAGCTTCTTTTCAATCGCATGTCCCGCAGTCACAGCAAACATACCAGCATAATCAGAAACACCTGAATCTTTCGGCGCTATAAAATCAGCCAAACAACGATTCGGCTTTTTAACTCCATCAACAACAGGACGATCACTTTGCTGACGGTAGTTTTTCCAAGTCAACAAAACATCTTGGCGGGTTTCATCGGTATAAATTTCAATGTCATCACCAACACTGTTCGCCGGATAGAGGCCAATCACAGCATGGGCTTGCAACCAACGGCCTTGAATAATTTTCTGCAACATGGCTTGAGCATCTATAAATACTTTTTGAGCAGAATCACCAACCACTTCGTCTTTTAATATTTGCGGGTACTTTCCTGCCAAGTCCCACGTCTGAAAGAACGGCGTCCAATCAATGCACTGAGCAATATCGGCTAAATCATAATTCTTGAAAACGCGACGCCCAATAAACTTAGGCTGGGTAATTTTTTGTTTACTCCAGTCAATGATTTCTTTATTGGCTCTGGCATCTTCGATGCTGATGATGGGAGTTTGTTTTTTATTGGCATGCTGAACCCGAATTCTTTCGTAGTCAGCCTGTAGATTTTCAATGTATTTTTCTGCACCTTCTTCTGAAAGCAAGCTAGATGCAACAGAAACTGCTCTTGAGGCATCAGGCACATAGACGACAGGGCCCTCATAATGCGGCGCAATTTTCACAGCAGTATGAACCCGTGAAGTTGTCGCACCACCAATCATCAATGGCATTTTTTTAGATTTAAAGTAATCATCGCGTTGCATCTCTTCGGCAACGTAAGCCATCTCTTCCAAGGATGGGGTGATTAGACCAGACAAACCGATCAAATCAGCTTTTTCTTCTTTGGCCTTTTTGAGGATTTCATTACACGGCACCATCACACCCATGTTCACAACATCAAAGTTATTACACTGAAGCACCACCGTCACAATATTTTTACCAATGTCGTGGACGTCGCCCTTGACTGTCGCCATGATAATTTTTCCGCGAGAGCGGACATCTCCTCCACCTTCAAGAATCTGTCGTTTTTCTTCTTCAATGTATGGGATTAAATGCGCAACCGCTTGCTTCATCACTCGGGCACTTTTTACCACCTGCGGTAAAAACATTTTTCCAGCACCAAACAAATCACCGACCACATTCAT
>CAXNHG010000159.1:0-3169 GCA_964202085.1 Polynucleobacter sp.
ATGAATTTTCCATTTTTCTCAGGCTCCACGATTTAGTTTTTTCAATTTTTGAATAAACCCAAATAATCCGATCAATCTGCAATTCAAGTCCTAATCGTCAAGAATCTAGCATGACCTTATATTCAATCAATAAGTCACGGATTGATAAGTCTGTGAATATATGAACTGTTGTTCGTACCTATAATTTATTTATGCGCTTAGTTTTAGGAATCATTGCAATCGCCGCGCTTCTCTATGTATTAAAGCGATTTCCTACTTCTAGATGGATATTGGCAGCAGTGATGTGTGTTCCACTTGTGCTTATATTGGGTCCACACGAATTAAGGCATTGGTATCAGGAAACCCTCTAAGTAAATAGTCGTGTACCAACCTACGAACTACAAACCGATTACAAGTGGTATCACAGGTTTTTAATTCCTAAGCATTCCAACTGGTTACTCATCAAACCTAAGTTACACATCTCTACGGACTGAGTAGTCCATAAATTTTGTTAGACATTAACTTTTAGGCGCAGTACTTAGTTGCGCCGAGAGCTATTAAAAATATTTTGAGCCACTAAAGGAAATACCCTTTCGTGCCGAATATACAGTAATGGAAGCTGAAAAATTTATTCAATTTGCTAACGATTTTGCAAGAGCAAATGCTCATACATCTAATATTGAGATTCAGCAAGCCTATGAAGATAACTTAGATTGCCTTGCTCGCCCTGGGGATCAAGTTGTAGTAATCCGAAAGCCTTGGCCAATAGGCCACTGGGGTAAGGTAATAGCATTTCGTGAATTTAATCCTTGTTATTTCCGTGTGGAAGTTGAAATAGATGGAAAGCACTTACAAATTCCAGCGCACGCCCTAGCCCGTCGGGTTGGAGCTGCGGACTGTGAAAAGGCTGAACTTCAGTACATCTATTTACTAATGAAGATCAATGGTCTGACGTTAGCATCTCGTTAATTTATCAAAAAATATTTAAAGAGAACTAGGCAGGGCAGTAATAACAAGTAACTCAGCTGCTGTAAGGCTCAAGCAAATATGAGATAAATAGCATTTATCAGTTGCAACCCTTTGCTTGACTTCAAATTTTCAATTTCACTTCCCCCTGCATCGAAAGGGAAGTGCCAAAGCTAAAGGGCATTTACAACAGTTTGTCTCAAGCAATTTAAAAGATTCTGAATAAAAGTGAGTTTATTGACTCGATTTCTCGTGATAACTCTGGTAACAGTAAATACCGGACACATCCTTTACAGTTTTTTGGCATAGGAGGGAACTGCTATGCCGTGGAAGGAGTGTCACCCACTTGATAGTTTCATTACTCTCAACGTGATCAGGCTAGCCAGAATTACATCCATCCTTACATGATTCAAGCTCGTAGACTGGCAAGCTCTTTCTCGGCAACGTCAATGCGAACAGTACCCTTCTCAACAAGAATTTTCGCTAATTGATCAACCTCTTCGCCTACCGCGCCTGCCATCATGGCAATGTTGTGTGAGTGCAGTGACATGTGCCCTTTTTGGATACCAGTTGTTGCAAGAGCTTTCATGGCCGCAAAGTTTTGAGCTAATCCCACCGCAGCAATAATGCGCGCTAATTCCGCTGCAGATTCGACGTTGAGAATTTTCAGGCAAGCCTTTGCCATCGGATGCAACTTCGTTGCGCCACCGATCAAGCCAACAGCCATTGGAATTTCAATCGAGCCAGCGAGATCTCCTTCTTTTGTGACCTCCCATCGGGTCAAACTTGAATAACGACCGCTACGCGAGGCATAAGCATGCGCCCCAGATTCCACTGCGCGCGTGTCATTACCAGTCGCCAGGACAACAGCGCTGATACCGTTCATGATTCCCTTATTGTGGGTAGCAGCACGGTAAGGATCCGCCTCAGCAAAATGGTATGCCATCAACATTCCATCACGAACGTCTGTGCCGCCAATATCTTCAGCTCGCCAAACGCAACGTGCGCGAGCCAAACGATGGTCTGCCAGATTCGACAAAATGCGCAGATAAGTTCTACCGCCTGTCCATTTGGCAATGTGAGGCGCTAGTTTTTCAGCCATCGTGTTCACTGCGTTTGCTCCCATGGCATCAAGCGTGTCAACAATGATGTGCGTAATCACCATAGGACCAGACAGCGTATCAATGACACGCACTTCTAACTCTCTAAACCCTCCGCCCAATTTGATAAGCATTGGGTCACACGCGTCACAAATAGTCTGAATCTCTTCTTTATGCTCAAGGATTGAAATTCTTGCGTTGTATGGATCAGAAACATTAACGAGTTGAATTTGGGCAATCATGCGCGTCCCAGACATAGACGTTATGAATCCACCGTTCTCGTATGACTGACGAGCAGCGTTACAAACGGCGGCGACTACCGAAGACTCTTCCGTAGCCATGGGAACCAGCACATCCCGTCCATCGACCTTCATATTCGTCGCGATACCGACAGGTATCGTCATTGTTCCCACAAAGTTTTCGATCATGTGGTTGCCGATTTCTTGACCTAAATTGCCAGAGTTTGCAATTAACGTCCGCTCTGAAGCACCTAGACCCGTGATATCTGCAATTAACGCAATGCGCTCTTCGACAGTCTTTTTGTGGAATGCACTTATACGGCTTGAATAGTTAGATTTTTTCATTTAAGACTTTCATTTATGAATATCAATGCTTACCTAAGTAGGCCTCGCGAACAGTTGGATCGTTTGCTATGTTCTTCGCACTGCCAGTAGTGACAACCAGTCCATTTTTCAAAACATAAGCGCGGTCTGAGACTTTCAATGCCTGATTAGCCATTTGCTCAACCAACAAAATTGTTACGCCTGAATCTCTTACGCGTTTTATTACTGCGAATATTTCCTTGACTATGAGCGGCGCCAAACCTAGCGATGGCTCATCTAGCAGTAAAAGCTTAGGTCGAGACATAAGTGCGCGAGCTATAGCCAGCATCTGTTGTTCTCCACCGCTCAGAGTTCCGGCCTTCTGATTCTTTCTTTCCAGCAGCCTTGGAAAGGTGTCATATTGCTTTTCTAAATCTTTTGTAACTTCTGGATCGCGTGCATGCCTTACATAGGCGCCCAAGAGCAAGTTGTCCTCCACTGACTGGTCGGCAAATACTTGGCGTCCCTCTGGTGATTGTGAAATACCCAGCGCTACTCTTTGGTGGGAGGGATTGGCCGTTA
>CAXNHG010000160.1:0-3113 GCA_964202085.1 Polynucleobacter sp.
ATTCTTCGCGCACATGCTCAGCGGTTGTTGGAGAAATCCTGCCAAAACGATTAGCAGACGGCGCCGCCAAACCGCCGCCAAACTCTCTTAATAAGTGTTGCGCGATAGGGTGTTGCGGACACCTAATTCCAATTGTCTCTTGCCCTCCCGTGACTTCCAATAAAACATTTTTGGCTTTTGGAAGAATCATGGTCAAAGGGCCAGGCCAAAACTCATTGGCCAAAATTAATGCTTCTGGCGAAACATCTCTTGACCATTGACTGAGTATTTCGCGCCATGCAACTGAAGTGGCTTGTTGATCATTGGCCACATTTAGTTCAGGTTGAGCGATGTGCACAATCAAAGGGTGCCCAGAGGGTCGGCCTTTACTGGAAAATATTTTATTAATTGCTGAGACATTATTGGCATCAGCCGCCAAACCGTACACTGTTTCAGTGGGCATAGCCACTAAACCTCCGGCCTTAAGAACTTCTACCGCCCTTTGGATTGAATCAGGCATGATCAGCGCGTAATTTTTAGGGCTTGTATAGCCTCTTGGCAAACAAACTCAACAGCGGATGAGGTTTTGCCCACAAAATTAATGTGTCCCATCTTGCGTCCCGCGCGAGGCTCAGCTTTGCCGTAAAGGTGAAGCTTTGCTGATGGAGTCTTCAGAATTTTTTCCCAAGAAGGCTCTTCTTGTTTTCCAGAGATCAGCCACTCATCCCCCAAGATGTTGAGCATGATGCATGGTCTAATTAATTCAGTGCTACCCAAAGGCAAGCGAGCCATGGCTCGGACTTGTTGCTCAAATTGACTGGTTAAACATGCATTTTGCGTGTAGTGCCCAGAATTATGTGGACGTGGAGCAATTTCATTGGCAATCACTTCCCCATTTTTGAGAACAAAGAACTCAACACACAACACACCCACGTATTCTAAGCGGCGAATAATTTCTTTGGCGGCATCGACAATTTTTATTTCTTGAGTAGGATTGATAGATGGGGCCGGCACAGTTGTTGTGTGCAAAATGCCATTTTTATGGATATTTTGTGCAATTGGATAGGCAACGACTTCATCATCATGACCGCGCACGACCAATGCCGATACTTCAAATGCTAAGTTCATGCGCTTTTCTAATACGCACACCACTTGGCCAAAACCATTCCAGGCCTTCATAAGTTCATCATGATCATGAACCGTCACCTGACCTTTGCCGTCATAGCCCATCCGAGCAGTTTTTAATATGCCTGGGAACAGTTCAGTTGAAACTTTTTCAGCATCACTTGGCTTTTCAAGCACCTGATAAGGTGCCGGGCCAATGCCGGCTTCTTTTTGCCAGGTTGCCAAAAACTTCTTTTCCGCAACACGGTCTTGTGCAATAGCTACCCCAGCACTTCTTGGGGCAACAAATACGCCCAAGGACTCAAGGTTATCAAGTGTGTTGGCTGGAACGTTTTCAAATTCAGTGCTAGCTGCTTTACAGATTGACGCCATCTCTTTCAAAGCTGCGCTGTCGGTGTAGTTTGCTTGAATATGTTTATCTGCAACGATCCCGGCAGGACTGTGTGCATCAGGATCTAATACACATACCTTGTATCCCATGGCTTGAGCGGCATGAGTGAACATGCGACCCAATTGACCGCCCCCAAGAATTCCTAAGTAAGATCCCGGCAAAATTGGGTTTTGACGATCAGCCATTGATCAAGAATGTCCTGGCAAGTTCATGGCTCGTGCTTTTTCAGTTTGAGCGCCGCGGAAAGCTTCTAACTTTTTAGCCAAGGCAGGATCATTGACTGCAAGATTAGCAATCACATGCAGTGCAGCATTAGCTGCGCCCGCCTCGCCAATTGCAAATGTTGCTACAGGTATTCCTTTGGGCATTTGCACGATTGATAAAAGTGAATCTTCACCACTCAGATGCTTTGAGGCAACGGGCACCCCAAAAATAGGTACGATTGTTTTTGCTGCCAACATGCCTGGCAAATGTGCGGCGCCACCAGCCCCAGCAATAATTGCCTTGATGCCGCGCTGTGCAGCTGTTTCGGCGTAGGCAAACATGTCATCAGGCATGCGATGTGCAGAAACCACCTTGGCTTCATATGCAACTCCAAAATCAGTGAGAGTTTGAGCTGCGTTCTGCATGGTGTCCCAATCAGAATTTGAACCCATCAAGATTCCAACAATTGGCTTTTGACTCATCTTTTTTCCTTTTTGCTTTTCATCGAGCAATTAAGCAGTCAGTGTTTCTAAGGCTTCACGGTATTTAGCCGCTGTTTTTTCGATCACATCATCAGGTAATTTTGGTGCAGGCGCAGATTTATTCCATGGCTGGCCATCTAGTCTCGCAGACTCCAGCCAGTCGCGCACAAACTGCTTATCAAATGATGGTGGATTAGATCCCACCTGATATGAAACAACTGGCCAAAAACGAGATGAGTCTGCAGTCAAAACTTCATCCATCAATACCAAGGAATTATTTTCATCTAGGCCAAATTCAAATTTCGTATCAGCAATGATGATGCCCTTACTTGCCGCATAAATTGAAGCTTCTTTGTATAAACGAATGCTGACTTCTTTAATTTTTGCAGCCGACTCCTGGCCAATGCGCTTTTCAACCTCGGCATAAGAAATGTTTTCATCATGCTCACCAACATCTGCTTTTGCAGCAGGTGTGAAAATTGGTTCAGGTAACTGTTGTGCATTTTTAAGTCCAGCTGGCAATTTGATGCCGCAGATTGAGCCAGTGTCTTGATAATCCTTCCAACCACTACCTGACAGATAGCCGCGCACAACTGCTTCAACCATGATCGGTTTTAAACGCTTTGTCACAATGGCTCGGTCCTTGACTTGATTCACTTCATCGGCCGCCACAACTGAACATGGATCTATGCCTGTCAAATGATTGGGGATCACATGACTTAATTTTCCAAACCAAAAGTTAGCCATCTCATTTAGAACAATCCCCTTACCAGGAATAGGCTCACCCATGACAACATCAAATGCAGATAAGCGATCAGTGGTCACCATCAACAGCTTGTCATCTCCAATAGCGTAAATATCTCTTACCTTACCTTTTGAGATTAACGGCAATGATTTAATTGAAGATTCGTAAAGAGCTTGCATGAATACCT
>CAXNHG010000161.1:0-3096 GCA_964202085.1 Polynucleobacter sp.
ATGGTTCAATGCCATTTCTTATGGTTTGAATGCTCGCGAAGAAATCGACTACAACGCGATGGAGCGTTTGGCACGTGAGCACAAACCAAAATTGATCATTGCTGGTGCATCTGCATACTCATTGCATATCGACTTTGAACGTTTTGCCAAAGTGGCCAAAGAAGTCGGCGCTATTTTCTTGGTAGATATGGCCCACTACTCTGGATTGATCGCTGCTGGTGTTTATCCAAACCCAGTGCCTCACGCAGATATTGTGACATCAACAACGCACAAGAGTTTGCGCGGTCCTCGTGGCGGCATCATTTTGATGAAAGCCGAACATGAAAAAGCCATTAACTCAGCTATCTTCCCTGGCTTGCAAGGTGGTCCATTGATGCACGTGATTGCCGCCAAAGCAGTTGCTTTCAAAGAAGCTTTGGAGCCAAGCTTTAAAGAGTATCAACAGCAAGTATTGGTTAACGCCAATGCAATGGCACAAACATTGATCAAGCGTGGCTTGCGCATTGTTTCTTCAGGCACGCAATCTCACGTGATGCTGGTGGATCTTCGTGCCAAAAAAATCAATGGTAAAGAAGCTGAGCGCGTTTTGGGTGAAGCGCACATCACATGTAATAAAAATTCGATTCCTAACGATCCTGAGAAACCATTTGTAACAAGCGGTATTCGTCTAGGCTCACCAGCGATGACCACGCGCGGCTTTAAAGAAGCTGAAGCGATTCAAGTGGCTAACTGGATTGCCGACGTTTTAGATAATCCTAATGACGCCGCCAATATTGCCAAGGTTCGTGAGCAGGTATCTGCCTTGACCAAACGCTTCCCCGTTTACGGCAACTGATCGCTGAAGAAATAGGCCAATAAATGCACTGTCCTTTTTGCAAACACTCCGATACACAAGTTTTAGATACGCGCGTATCGGAGGAAGGCGATGTCATTAAACGTCGTCGTCGATGCGAAAAATGCGACAAACGTTTTACAACCTATGAACGTGCAGAGTTAGCACTTCCAGCGATTGTTAAAAAGAATGCTAGTCGCGTTGAATACAATCGCAGTAAAATTGTTGGCTCGATGGGCATTGCTCTGCGCAAGCGCCCCGTCTCTGCAGAAGCAGTTGAAGAAGCCATCAGGAATATTGAAGAGCGCTTACTGGCCACTGGCGAAAAAGAAATTGCCAGTGATCGCGTGGGCGAACTTGTGATGCGTGAACTCAAGCGCCTTGATAAAGTCGCATACATCCGCTTCGCCTCAGTCTACAAGAGCTTTGCAGACATCGAGTCATTCGAGAGCGCGCTCAAAGAGCTGAAATAATTAAGCCCACTTAAGATTTAATTTTTGATTAGAAGTTGCACAATCTCTGAGGTACAAGTTAATCAAGCTCTGATAAGGTATTCCAACTTCTTCAGAGATTCCCTTGAAGTATGAAATTGATTCCTCATCCAATCCGATAGTTATTTGCTTCTTAAGCGTAGCTGCATAACTATTTTTCTTTGCCCCAGGACCAGCAACTATATTTGTAGTTTCAGAAATTTCCTACAAGCATTTCATCTGTAGCTGATTTTCAAGAAGACTCTTGCTTGGCATCATTGATTGATGTCATCGACCACGTCTTTCAAACTCAAACCTGTATCAACAAAGAAACGCTTTAATAGTCCTGGATTCACATTCATTGAGATATTAATGGCGCTCAGCTTATTGAGTGGCTCTTACTTTGTCATCTTTTCAGCTCAACAATTTCTTGCCAGCCATTCTTTAAAACTTGAAGTTGAGTTCCTAGAAATTTTGTGCTCAAGTGATCAGCATGAATTAGACATGGCGCTGATGGATAGAGAAGATTCATGAATCTACTGGAAATATTAATCAGCAGCCTTCTTGGCAGTGTGATTTTGATGAGTCTTACGCAATCGGGTTATCAGATCTATTCATCGCTTGATCAACAAGTGGTCAAAGCAACCCTTCAAAGTGAGGCTCTTCAAGCTTTACAAATGATGGGCGAAGCCATCCAGATTGCCAGCACACCAAAAGGATCAACAATCTCAAGACTGATGGTCAAAGACACAGCCTCAATGAGTAATACCCAAGCAGGTCAATTCCAAGTTAGAAAAGGTGCTGCAAGCATGGATGGTTCGGACGCCTTCTTTGCCTCCAGCAAACAAGAAGACGTAAGCTACCAAGCCTTCTTTGTTCAACAGCAAGGCCATCATGAGCAACGCGATGGGGTTTTGTATTTACAGACTAAAAACAAAAAGGGTCATCTTCAGAACGATGCATTGATCGCGCATGTTCAGTGGATGCAACTACAGGTCGGCATCAAAGAAGGCAGTTCGATTCAGTGGTACGACCCCTATCAAATCAGTGAGCGGCTCAGCAAAAGAAATCCTCATTGGAAACAAGTCAAAGCCGTAAAGATTCATTTAAAACTTCAGAAGGGGCGCCACTCACTTGAACTTCAAAAAATCTATGCATTACGACATCCAGCCTCAAACCATTAGTGCCGAGATGAATGAGCCAACATCTCTAAATCACTCTTCCGGTTTTATTTTGGTCAGTGTATTAAGTTTTATCCTGCTAACCAGTCTTTCAATCGCAGCCATACTCAATATGACCGTCACCCAAATCAGGGTACTAGGAAGTGAAAAATCATATTTAGAGAATTTCAGATTAAGCGAACGAAAATTAATCAGTGCAGAGAAATTAATCTCAGAAGGTTTTGATACCGATCATTTGGTTGATGTAGAACCCTTTCGACCAAAAAATTTCAGAAGTAAAGCTGGGATCAATAGTCAACATTTCAAACTAACTGCAACCACTGATTATCCGCATGGTCAGACGAAACTTCAAAGCATCATCAGAGTGGATGTAACAAAAGAAAAGCCCTCATCTTCAAAGAAAGCTTTCGCAACACCCAGAAAAAATGAAATATCTGTGCATCGTCTTGAATGGAAAAAGCCATGACTGCCATTACTACTGAGGCTCCCATTGCTACTATTCGACCGAAGATGGGTTTTACATTGATAGAAGTGCTGATATGTCTTTCAATGCTTGCAGCCATGTCAGCAATCGCCGCCAGCCTATACGGGCAACAAATAGCCCACTCACAGC
>CAXNHG010000162.1:0-3090 GCA_964202085.1 Polynucleobacter sp.
TGGTCAAGCTGGGTTGGGCCGTCAAGGCTGGACTGGAGAATGATGAGGTTTCAGGGATTGTGATCACCCATGGCACTGATACCATGGAAGAAACGGGTGTATTTCTTCATGCCACCCTAGGTAAATTGGCCAGCCACTATAAAAAAGCAGTGGTTTTAACCGGCGCCATGCTGCCAGCCAACGCTGATCACTCAGATGGACAAATTAATTTAAAGTCAGCCTTGTATTTGGCCAAAGAGGCCCATCGCCTTCAGCAATTCGGAGTTTTGGCTGTGATGGCTGGAAAACCTTGTCTGGCGAGAGATTTATCCAAGCAACACACCCACGCCCTAGACGCTCTGGTGGTCAACGCCCGCGAATTAGACGGTCCGATACATAAAAGGCAGGCAGACCTTCAGTTACCTGCCCAAGCTTCTTGGCCTTGGGTGGAGATTGTGACCAGCCATGCTGGGGCATCAGGCAAATTGGTCGATATACTGGTTGCTCAAGGGGTGCAAGGCATTGTGGTGGCTGGAACGGGGCAGGGCAGTGTGAATAAAGCCCTGGCCGATCAACTTATTCAGGCGGCTTTGAACGGGGTGTCAGTCATCCGGTCTTCAAGGGTAGGTGCTGGCGCAGTATTTTCTGAAATTCCCGAGCCTGATACTGCCTGGAACTGGCTATCTGGCAGGGATTTGAACCCTGCTAAGTCCAGAATCGCCCTCCAATTGGCACTCTTGGAGGCAAATTCCCGTAAAACTGACGATTGGCAGAGTATTTTTGCTACAATCTGAGGCTGTAGTTTTTTTACCTTGTCACACTGGTCAATTATCTAAACAGAGATAGTTGAGACGCCCAGGTGACTTTTATCCATAAGGAGTAATTAATGCGTCATTACGAAATCGTTTTTATCGTCCATCCGGACCAAAGCGAGCAAGTACCTGCCATGGTTGAAAAGTACACAAGTACTATTACAACTCAAGGTGGCAAAGTTCACCGCGTTGAAGACTGGGGCCGTCGTCAGATGGCTTACATGATCGACAAACTTGCTAAAGCTCACTACGTTTGCATGAACATCGAGTGCGGTCAAACGACTCTTGATGAACTAGAGCACGGCTTTAAGTTCAACGATGCTGTTTTGCGTCACTTGGTCACCAAGACAAAGAAAGCTGAAATAGAGCCTTCAGTCATGATGAAGCAAGTTGAACGTGAAGAAGCTCGTAAAGCTCTTCAAGCAACGGAGGCGCCTGCTGCCTAATAGGCACTGAGCGGGTTTGGGTTGAATCATTTCATCCTAACGGCCGCCCTTGTCGCTCGGGAAGCTCTTAGATATACCCCTGCTGGAGTCCCTGTGATTGAATGCCTACTAGAACATAGTGGCGAAGTTCAAGAAGCAGGTCACGCAAGGTTAATCAAAATGAGTCTTGAAGCGATGGCCATCGGAACAGTGCATCAAAAACTGGATCAGATGGAATTGGGGAGGTTGGCTAGATTTGAGGGATTTTTAACTCATAAAAGCCTGCGCAGTCAGCGACTCGTCTTTCATATCACGCATATTGAATTGTAAAAAGGAAACATCATGGCATATGTAAAAAAAGGTGATGACCGCAAGAACAAGCGTCCAGCACAAAACCCATTATTTAAACGTAAGCGTTTTTGCCGCTTCACAGCTGCAAACGTTGACCAAATTGATTACAAAGATATAGACACACTACGTGACTTCATCGGTGAAAACGGCAAGATTACTCCTGCTCGTTTAACTGGTACAAAAGCTTTGTATCAGCGCCAATTAGAGACAGCCATCAAGCGCGCTCGTTTTTTAGCCTTGATGCCTTTCACTGACCAACATAAGAAATAATCAGGAGTCACTATGCAAATTATTCTCCTAGAAAAAGTAGCTAACCTCGGTAACTTGGGCGACGTTGTTCGCGTTAAAGATGGTTTCGCACGTAACTTTTTAATCCCACAACGCATGGCTCGTCGTGCCACTACCACTGCGATTGCTGAGTTTGAAGCTAAGCGCGCTGAATTAGAGAAGCTAGCTGCTGAGAAATTGGCTGCTGCTCAGGCTATTGGTACTAAGTTGGGCGGCCTTGTTCTTGAAATCAGACAAAAAGCTGGTGTTGATGGCCGCTTGTTCGGTTCAGTAACAAACCATGACGTTGCTGACGCTTTGAAAGCCAAAGGTTTCACGATTGAGAAAGCGTCAGTTCGTATGCCAACAGGCCCGTTGAAGATTGTTGGTGACCATCCGTTATCAATTGCTGTTCACACAGACGTAGTTGTAGAAATTACTGTCCAAGTGATTGGCGAGCAAGCTTAATTCATCTTCAATTGTTTGATATCTCTCTGATATCATCAGTTCATGGTTGATTTAGCTGTACAAGCTTTAAAAGTACCTCCGCATTCCGTCGAGGCCGAGCAATCGGTGCTCGGCGGTTTGCTTTTGGACAACTCCGCCTGGGATCGGGTGGGAGATATCCTCACGGAAAAAGATTTCTATCGCCCTGATCATGGCTTGATTTACCGAGTCATTGGCAAGTTAGCCAGTGAAGGTATGCCAGCGGACGTGATCACAGTCGCTGAAGCCATGAAAACTCAAGGTGACGGTGAGTCGATTGGTATTGATTACCTCAATGCTTTGGCCCAATCTACGCCGAGCGCTTCAAATATTCGTGGTTACGCTGAAATCGTGCGTGATCGCAGTGTTCTGCGTCGTTTAATTCAAACTTCTGACCAAATTGCAGGCACTGCATTCACGCCTGAAGGTCGTTCAGTCAGAACTATCTTGGATGAGGCTGAATCTAAAATCTTGGCGATTGGGGAAGAGGGTAATCGCGGTAAAACTGATTATTATGAAATTGCCCCATTGTTGACTGAGGTGGTGAGTCGTATTGATGAGCTTTATCATCGCCAAGGTTCAACGGATGTGACAGGTGTGGCAACTAGCTTCGTTGATTTGGATCGCCAAACCAGTGGCCTACAAAAGGGCGACTTGATCATTGTGGCCGGTCGTCCATCGATGGGTAAAACAAGTCTTGCGGTCAATATTGCTGAGAACGTTGCCCTCAAAGAAGGTTTACCTGTTTTGATTTTCTCTATGGAGATGGG
>CAXNHG010000163.1:0-3064 GCA_964202085.1 Polynucleobacter sp.
TATCAACATATGGCCAGTAAGCTAAGACCAATGTGGTATCAATCATACCGTTATCAGTCTGGTATGGAGCAAGGGCTCCAGCAGGCTCAGTTTTACCAGTTCCTGTATGGAGATAAAATAAGGCAGGTTGCTGATTCAAATCAAAGGCATGGACGTAACGAAAATGAACTTGAGTTTGATCAATTCTTGCGTTGCTCGCACCGACCCTTTCTGCATTCAAATAAGAAAGTTGAACGCTGCGCAAACCAGGAGGTGGCGCAGTGCATCACCAGGCTGTAAATCAATGGCCCAAGCAGACATAGAAAAACCCGTAGTCATCGCGAATATGGCAAGTGAGATTGCTTGTGGCTTTAAGGCTGATCGCAGCATTTGGACTATCTATATTTGAATAAGTACATTCTATACTTTTTTGTAAGTGACAATAACCAATCTCATCACTAATCCTATCTTTTACGCCAATCTTCATGTCATCCCATTTAACTGTCAAACGTTAATGGAATAGGGGCATCGTTTATGATGACACTCTTAGCGCTAATTTTTGCGTCACAAGTTTGATAAGGGATTGATATGCATCGTAATTTTGAAAAAATTAGCTTAATTACTTTAATTGCTGCCACCTTAGTGGGTTGTGCATCAACACCAGTGGGCCCAAGTTTGGTCATTATGCCTGCTCCTGGCAAGCCATTCGAAGTCTTCCAAAAAGATGATCAAGAATGCCGTACCTATGCGCAAAACTCACTCAATACAACAGCAGATGAGATCGCTGCTAAAAATACAGCAAAAACGGCGATCCTTGGAGCTGCAATCGGTGCTGTAGCAGGTGCAATGGCTGATGGTGGTAGCTCAAGAAACGTGGGTTCAGGCGCTGCAGTAGGTTTATTGGGTGGTGCAGTCATGGGTGCTACTGGTGGCAATGAGTCTGCGAAAGAAGTGCAACGTCGTTATGACATCGCTTACCAGCAGTGTATGTATTCAAAAGGTCATCAAGTACCGGGTTACTCTATTCAAAAACCGGTTGAGTCTGCACCAAAATAATTAATATCTAATTGCTGATGATTTGAATCTGAAGTTCAAATTGAAACCAAAGTTGAGGGCATTAAACTTCTACAGGAGGATGCTCTTTCTCAAATCGTTTTGCGGTTCTCTTAAACAACATGATCAAGAAGCTCGCTGCAATAGCCAAGCTTAAGCTGTTAGCAAACCAAAAGCCTTGGGCCCCCTGAAGAATCTCAGGGACATTACCAGTCAAATTAAATCCTAAAATGTATCCACCACCAAGTCCAACGCCCCATAGTGAGATGGCGTAGATCCACATTGGCCAAAAAGCCACACGATAGCCTCTCAAAATAAATGCAGACGTTACTTGGAGTGCGTCAAATATTTGATAAAAAGCAATGAACAAAAATAGTGGTATTGCCACAGATCGAACATCGCCAGATGGTGCGTATAAATCGAGTAGGGGATATCTAAAAATCCAAACCAAAGCCCCCACCAACACACACACTGTGGTTGTGAAGATCAATGATGACCAGCCAATCTCTTTGGCTAAAGTTGGCTTATCAGCGCCAAGTGACTGAGCCACCAAAGTAGATGTGGCAATCGACAGTGACAAAGGCAGCATGTATAAAACTGTGCCTAAGTTGGCCACGATTTGATGGCCTGCCAAAGGAACTGTTCCCAGCTTAGCAATGAACAAAGCCATGAAGGCGAATGATGTCACCTCAATCAGGTAACTTAAACCAATTGGTAAACCCAATTTGAGCAAGGTGGTCATTCTGTGTAAATTTGGTTGAGTGAACTTTTCGTATACACCGAATATTTGATAAAAGTTACCGCGATAAACAATCGCCAGCATCGTTAATAACCAAAGCCAATTGATGATCACGGTGGCTAGAGCGCAACCCGGTCCACCCATGGCATCAACACCCAATCCACCATAAATCAACCAGGCATTGAGTGGAATTTTTAAAAACAAGCCACCTATTTGTAACCAGGTGACCACCGCTGGTTTAGAAATGGCGTTGTGAAACGCCACCAACACTCGCATTGCTAAACTAGCCGGCAACCCCCAGGCAACAATCTGTAAATACAAAACGGCTTTTGCTTCTACTTCAGGACTGGCATTTGCGATTGATAAAAATACACCGGGGTTCATCAAAATCAACATGCCAAAAATACTGAGGCCAAGTGATAGCCACCAACCTTGACGAACTTCTTCACCAATCTCAGAGAACCGTTTGGCGCCAAATAACTGACCAGCAATCGGAGCCAGAGCTGAAATAACTCCGGTCAGACCAACATAAATACTGATAAAAATAGAGCTTGCCATCGCAAGCGCAGCTAAGTCATCGGTGGAGTATCTGGCCACCATGGCGGTATCCATCACGCCAAAGGCAATCACAGCCAATTGGCCAACCAACAAGGGACCAGCTAAAGAGAGTAGGCGGGGAGTGTCTCGTTTGAGATTACTGAGCATGACTCAGTACTTTATAAAGCCTTAGTCTTTCATTTCGATCGCTCACACGACGATCTTCCCAGATCAACTCAAGACCCTTATTCAATCGATTGGCGGTTTTAAGAGCCTCACCAGGTTGATTGCTGATCCACAGATCACAATGAACATCATCCTTGAGCTTCAATTTTGTGAAGTAAATAAATGATGCTAATTGACCATCGCCAAGATGGGTGGAATTAATACAAACAGATTCTAATGGAACTACTTGCACCAGACGCTGAGCAACATCACGGTATGTTTTTGCATAATTGATTGTGGGTAGCCAGAGCGTCATGAGCAATACCCACGTTAAAGTTGTGCCAGCCGCAGAAATCACCACGGCTCGCCAAATTACTTTTGGAGCCCTGGATGTTCGCCACTTAACAACACTCACCCATAAAGCTGTCACCACGATTGCTGCAATTAATGCCAACCAACTAAATTCTGGAACAAAGCCAGGAACTTTCTTGGCAATATTTTTTGCCAAACTGGCAGGTAATTCAGTGGTCATCGCAAACCACATCACCCAAATAAATAAACCGAGCAATGTGAAGGTGAGCAAGGCAAACC
>CAXNHG010000164.1:0-3051 GCA_964202085.1 Polynucleobacter sp.
TTGGTGCAATAGCGGCACATGCACAAAACTTCCTTGCACCTGAACAAGCATTTCAGGTAAGTGCTGAGTACCAGTCTAATAATGAAATTGTGTTGCATATAAAGCCTGCCAAGGGTTATTACATCTATCGCGAATCAATCAAGTTTAAGCTAGTTAAAAATACTGACGCAGTACAGTTGGGTTTGCCACAATTACCCCAGGCCAAGATTAAGTTCGACGAAAACTTTGGAAAAGAATTAGAAACATACCCAAAAGATTTCAGCATATCACTACCCTTAATTAATAATAAAAATTCCTCGGGAATGCTCTTGAGCATGGAGTTACAGGGTTGCGCTGATAAAGGAATTTGTTACCCTCCTATGGAGTTGAGGTTCACTCTATCTGGTCTGCAGTCAACTGTTGATGGTGTTTTATATGAAGAGGGGGCTGCTACCGAGTCAACTGCCTCAAAAAAATTGGGCTTATCTGAACTATGGTCTGCCAGAGATGACGCTGGATTATTGACTGGCATGCTGCAGAATATCCCCCTAGTTGTTTTGCTGGGCTCATTTTTCATTTTGGGCCTTGCAATGGCCTTAACGCCTTGTGTGCTACCGATGTTGCCAATCATGTCGAGCGTGATATTTGGCTCAAAAAATGAGCGACATCGAAATGTATCTAAATTTAGATCATCAGTGCTGGCCTTGTCTTATGTATTAGGTATGGCGATTATGTACAGCGCTGCCGGGATGATCACGGCAGCCCTTGGTGCGAATATTCAGGCTTGGCTACAAAATCCATGGGTGTTGAGTACATTTGCATTGATGTTGTTGGGATTGGCGGCAAGCTTGTTTGGTTTTTATGAGCTACGCTTACCTCAAGCGTTGCATAGCAAAATTGATCGCATTGCTGGTAAACAAGAGGGTGGAAGTGTGGTCGGGGCATTTATGCTGGGGGCTATTTCAACCTTGATTGCCAGCCCTTGTGTGACAGCGCCGCTGGCGGGTGTATTGGCTTTTATTGCACAAACAGGGTCAATTCCAATGGGTGGCGTTTTATTGTTTGTAATGGCCCTGGGAATGGGCTTGCCGTTAATGTTGTTTGCAATTGGGGCCAGAGGTTTGTTGCCAAAAGCGGGTGCCTGGATGATGATCGTTCAAAGAATCTTCGGCGTTCTCTTGATTGGGTTGGCAATTTGGGTGGCATCCCCAATTTTTACAAGCTCCCAGACATCAAGCAACGAAACCATCCATCAACTTGAATCAGGATTGGTGTTTCAGCGAGTTACTACTTCAGCTCTGTTAGATGAGACATTGAGTCAGGCAAAACAAAAAGGGCAGCCTGTCTTATTAGATTTCTATGCAGATTGGTGCGTGACTTGTAAAGAAATGGAATTACTGACTTTCAGTGAT
Organism: Polynucleobacter sp.; assembly: GCA_964202085.1. GTDB lineage: Bacteria > Pseudomonadota > Gammaproteobacteria > Burkholderiales > Burkholderiaceae > Polynucleobacter. Next base: position 1,392 of record CAXNHG010000164.1, read on the forward strand.
AAGAAAGTTAAAGCAGCGCTAAGCACATATCTGTTGATTCAAGTGGATGTCACAAAAAATACTGTGGAGCATCAACGCATATTGAAACAATATGCGTTATTTGGTCCTCCGGCTATTTTATTTTTTGATGCAAACGGCGAAGAAAAGCTTTCCAAGCGGGTGATCGGCTTTATGAAAGCAGAGCGCTTTTTAGAGCGCCTGCAATAAATTTAACTAGCGATCTACTTTACTTTTGGGCGTTTAAAAGTCTTGCAGCATCTCTGGCAAAGTAAGTCAGAATGCCGTCTGCTCCAGCGCGCTTAAATGCTAGCAAAGATTCCATCATGATTGCCTCTTCATTGATCCAACCATTTTGGGCAGCGGCCTTAATCATCGCATATTCGCCACTCACCTGATAGGCAAAAGTTGGGTAGCCAAGCTCTTCTTTGACTCTTCTAACGATGTCTAAATAAGGCATGCCTGGCTTGATCATCACCATGTCAGCACCCTCTTCAATATCAAGGGCGACCTCTCTGATTGCTTCGTCAGAATTAGCTGGATCCATTTGGTAATTTTTCTTATCGCTCTTACCTAAATTACCAGCAGAGCCTATTGCATCTCTGAATGGACCGTAAAAGGCTGAGGCGTATTTGGCGGAGTACGCCATGATTTGGGTATGGATAAATCCATGAGCCTCAAGTGAATCTCTGATCGCACCAATGCGACCATCCATCATGTCAGATGGTGCAACGATGTCTGCCCCAGCTTGCGCATGAGTCAGTGCTTGTTTGATCAGGGCATCAACGGTTGGATCATTTAGAACGTAATCATCAGCATCGATGATGCCATCCTGGCCATGGCTAGTGTAGGGGTCAAGCGCAATATCAGTCATGATGCCAAGATTTGGAAACTGTTTCTTAAGCTGTTTGATTGCCTGAGGAATCAATCCATTGGGATTGAATGCCTCTTTACCATCCGGTGTTTTAAGTTCGGCTCGTATCACTGGGAACAGGGCCATCACTGGAATACCAAGCTTGGCACATTCTTCGGCAACCGGCATAAGCTTATCAAGAGATAAGCGACTGACTCCTGGCATTGATGGAACCGCCTCCTCGCGACCGCTATTCTCCAATAAAAAAACTGGATAAATAAAATCATTGGCTGAAATTTGATTTTCTTGAACCAAACGACGTGACCAATCAGTTTTGCGTAATCGACGTGGACGATGAAATAGTTGCATATAAAACCTTATGAAGAAAGTTGGGGTTTTAGATTTTTAGAAATCCGATTTTCATTGCTGGTATGTGCTGCAGAGGCCTCAATACCCAACCAATTTGAAACCATCGCATCAGCTTCAACCAAGCCAATTCTTTTGGTACTGGAGAATAATTGAACTGTGTAGGGCCCATGCGGGTTAAGTTCCTTGAGTTTTTCTTGCAATTTTTTGAGGGCTAAGCGACTTTCTGATTGATTCAATTTATCGCATTTTGTTAATAAAACATGAATTGGGCGACCCGTTGGGCTGAACCACTCAATCATTTGTAGATCTAAGTCAGTCATGCCCCGACGAGAATCCATGATCAAAACCATGCCTTTTAAATTGGGCCTGGTTTGTAAATAGCTAGAAAGCAGGTTGTTCCAATGGCTTTTTGTTTTGAGGTCTACTTGGGCGTAGCCATAG
>CAXNHG010000165.1:0-3013 GCA_964202085.1 Polynucleobacter sp.
CATTGTCGATATCGAGACCAAGGTGAGTGTATGCATGAGCCAATTCATGGGCCAGCACAACAACGGTAAGGGCCTCTACAGATACGCCAAGAGCTCGGGCAACAATACCTATCACAACCCAGTAAAGGCGGATTTCAGGGATGCGAAAATAATACGCGCCAAGTACATCCTCTCTGATATCAAAAATTCGCTCCATGGCTTGCATTTGATCTAGCTTCTTTAGCCAAGCATCTGCCGTCGCGCGCATATTTTGGATGTCCATAACATCTGAAGGCCCTGCGGCATCACCCCAAGCCGCACGAACTTCTGCTTGATGTTGCGCCATGAATTTCGAACCCAAAGCAACAGCCTCCAATGCGGGCCGGTGAAGCAATAACCACTCGAGTCCATCAAAATCACGCATTGTTTTAGCAAAAGGTGGAGGCATGCCGTCAAACACTTTCACTGGTACGCTCCTTGAGTCACCCGCTACCGATATTTTTAGACCAGTCTCTGCTCTCAGAATGTCACGTAACGAAGTGTTCCATTGCTTGGCCACTACTTCAACTGAATTACGAATTCCAGGAGAGGATTGCTCTAGGGCCTCAGCCCAGCGATCACATGCTGCGTCTTCGCTATAGTCATTTGCATGAGCCGCTTCTGCCGCATTCGCGCCGTAGTAGCGTTCAAAATGGCCCCAAGAATGATTATTGAATTCAGTCATAGATTTATTAAATATAAGTGATACATCTGCAGATTACTAACTAATTTGAAAAAGCGCCTTTGAATATCTTCGAGTTTATCTACTTTAATGAAACGTAGCGTATTTTCGCAAACTGTCATCCATCAGAATGTCTGCCCGCACAAAGAGGTTTTCAAAACGAATGGCCGGCTCAAACAACACCACCTTGTCTTGTTTGAGCCACTCTAAGGTTTGCGCCTCGGCATCTGCGTTGTTGGGGGAAGAGATTTCAACGCCATGGGGATAGAAACACTTGGCCAACTCGCCCACCTGGTAGCCCCCATCGGCCAGCATGGCCAGGAAGCTGTCTTCTTGCTTGAGGTTTCGGTAAAGCTGCAGCTTGCCGGTGTAGAAGAGCTTGGTGTGGCACTCAGCGGCTAATTTGAAGCGAGATTTGGTTAAGTATCGAATTGTCATGAGTTCACGAAATCACATTGCTTAATCAATTTCTGTTGAAAGTTCTGAAATCACAAAATTAAGCACTCTACTTTTTCCAGGAAAAATAGCTATGCACAGCACTGATATGAAGTTAACGAGTGAACCGAGAACTTCTAAAGAACGTGTCTTCTTGATTGATTCAATTACACGAAGCAAGAGTGACTCTAATTCTTTTTGGGTAATTTCAACACCTTCAACAACTCGGTTAGATCGATCACCCCTCAAAATTCCAAGTCGAGTTCTTAGCCCGTACTCCTCGGTGATCAATGCATAGAGTTTTTCAGACGGAACGGATTGAAGATCTGATATTTCACGCAGAGTGTGGTGAAGTGTGTCAGCAATTTTTGACATCAAATCAGCAATTGCTACCAAGTCTTCCGTACTTGAAAGTGCGCCTTTCAAATTTTCGCTTCTAGCCATGGTCTTCCCCTGTAAGTTTGCAAGCAATTGTGAGGTAAAACCCACATTTTGGAAAGAAAAATATACAGTATTGTGTAAACTTAAAATTCCGATATGATGCAGTTATTCGAAATTAAACTTTATTTTTTCCAATTTAACTACATCAAGCTATGCCAAGCATTCCGTCAGTTAAAAATTGGCATGTTGTAACAAACTGCAGTAGCATAAAAAAAAGGCAAGACAGTCCTCTAAAACTTGACCCTTTTCGACTGAGTTTTGACCAGTTTTGTCTTCAATGGACAACCAAAGTTAAATCTTCTACAAGTCAAGTTAGCGCCTTAGAAACTTATGGTGGAAGGACTTTTATTGAGGCTGTTGCTGTTACTGAAAAACTTCAAGCAGAACTTTACGTAGTCTCTGCTGGGTTAGGTCTTGTTAAGGCATCAGAAAACATCCCAAATTACAGTCTGACAGTCTCAAAGGGTGAAGGATCAATAGGAAATTGGCTGCTCTCTCAGAATAAAAGCCCTTCTGATTGGTGGTTGGCACTGAATCAGCAACTTGGCAGATCAAACGCCATAAGAAAAATAATTAAATCATCAGAAGGAGTCATATTTGCACTCCCCTCTACCTATCTAGAGATGATTGATATTGAACTGGAAAAATTGCCACCAGAATTGCTTGCCAAAATTTTCATCATTACCTCTACAGCAGGCCGCAAAGCAATCTCTAGCAAACTGAAAGAACGAGCATTGCCATACGATGAGCGACTTGATGGTGCAAAGAATTACCAAGGCACTCGAAATGATTTTGCGCAAAGGGCACTAAAACATTTTGTTGCTGAGACGGACTTCATCAATCAGGACATAAATGGCGTTAAAAATGAAATCAATAGCTATTTAAAAAAATACAAAAAGCCTGAAATTCCAGCAAGAACCAAATTAGCCGACGAAGCAATTGTTTCGCTTATTGAAAAAAACTGGAATGCCTGCGGAGGCACTCGAGACAAACTACATCGATATTTAAGAGATACCGCATTAGTAGCATGTGAACAAAATCGCTTCGGTGCTCTTTGGAACCAGGTCCGATCAACAAAAGTACAAAGGATTTCAGTATGAGTACAAAAAAATCAAAAAAAGAAATTGTGATCCGCGCACTAAGAACAACTCAAGGAAAAGATCTAGACGTATTTGCCTTTTTTGTTAAGGGTGCAGATATCGTAAAAGTATCTGACATTAGTAGGATTGAGCGAACTGAGGGTGACCTGCTAAAAGGTTTTCAACGAACTGAAATTCGAAATCACGTCAAAGGAATAGTTGACTATTTGAATCTGGGAAATGTTTTATTTCCAAATGCAATCATTTTGGCTATGTCTCCGGAAGTAATTTTTAAAGCCTCTAGAGGAACCAAACCTACGGGGGATGAAAGCATTGCCGAATCTGGTACCTTGACCAT
>CAXNHG010000166.1:0-3009 GCA_964202085.1 Polynucleobacter sp.
AGCCATAGCCTGGTAAATCAACTAAATTTGCTAAATTGGTCTTATCTTTCGTTAAAATGCCGAAAAAGTTGATATGTTGCGTTCTTCCTGGTGTTTTACTGGCAAATGCAAGGCGATTTTGTTGGCAAAGTACGTTAATTGCAGTCGACTTACCGGCATTTGAGCGACCAGCAAAAGCCACCTCTGGGAGCTCCCAGGTTGGCAAATCAACCAAGTGGTTAATGGTTACTAGAAATTGTGCTTGATGTAAGGTCGACATAGATGTTTATGGGTTAGACCTATTGTAAAATCTAACGCTGTTAATTAGTTGTTTAGTTAAAAATAAAGATTTAAGAATCTTCGCATCATATAAATACAGGTGAGAGCACAATGCGTCAAACATTTTCCGTCACATTTAAAACTTTAGTTGTTGCCTTAGGCTTATCTTTGGTGAACCCTGCTTTTGCAGCCGAACCCGCAAAAGCAGCCCCTGCCGGCCCAGAAAAGGCAGATGTTGCCAAGGGTGAGGCTTTATACAATGCAGGTGATGCTAAGCGTGGCCTTGCTGCATGCATGAGTTGTCATGGACCTAATGGCGTTAGTGGCGGCGGCACCTATCCTAAATTAGCTGGTCAGCATGCCTCTTACATAGTGAAGCAATTAAAAGATTACAAGGCTGGAAAAGATCGTCCTAATGCGATTATGGCGGCTTTCGCCGGAATGATGACAGAGCAGGATATGATCAACGTCGCTGCGTATTTGGAAAAACAAACGCCTGGTTTGGGCACGGCTAAAAATAAGGCTAGCATTGAATTGGGTCAAAAGATATACCGCGGTGGCGTTGCTTCTAAACAAGTGCCAGCATGCGCAGCTTGTCATGCGCCTAATGGCGCAGGAATTCCATCACAGTATCCACGCCTATCAGGTCAGTGGGCTGAATACACCGAAGCTCAGCTGGTTGCGTATCGACAAGGTGAGCGTAAGAACAGTCAGCAGATGACTGGAATTACCTCTAGAATGTCAGATACAGAAATTAAAGCAGTGTCAGACTATATTGCCGGCTTGCGTTAATTTAAAACCAAGTAGCTCTCATTAAGAAGGGCCCACGAACATTGTTTGTGGGCCTTTTATATTTTAAAAGAAGGTTATGACGAACACGGTTGTAGCACCCAATGGTGGTTTAAAACGGTTTAATCGAACTAGCGTCGAACTGTTTTCTTCGATGCGTTTTGCGATTTCATTGTTAACGATCATTTCAATTGCCAGCATCATTGGAACGGTCATTAAGCAGGGCGAGCCTTACGCAAACTATGTGAATCAATTTGGACCATTTTGGGCGGAAATTTTTAATGGCCTAGGATTGTTCGCAGTTTATACAGCCTGGTGGTTCTTACTGATTTTGGCGTTTCTAGTTGTATCAGTGTCATTCTGCGTGGTGCGCAATGCGCCCAAAATGTTGTCTGATGTGCGCGCATGGAAAGAGCATGTTCATGAGGGCGGATTAAGAGCGCTACATCATCATTTTGAATTTTCGACCGGGAATCTTTCTCCACAAGCAGCAGCAGCAAAAATTGCTGATCAGTTGGTAAAAGATGGATATTCTGTCAAGACCTTGGTCTCTGAAGACAGTTCTAGGGTGCTTGCAAAAAAAGGTGCTGCAAGTAAGTGGGGTTATATCTTCGCGCACAGTGCGATTGTTTTAATTTGTCTGGGCGGCTTGCTTGACGGAGATTTGTTCACGCGTGGACAAATTTGGTTTGGAGGAAAAAGTATTCTTCCTGAAAGTACACAAGGAATGTTGATATCAGATATTCCTAGTAAACATAAGCTAAGTGAAGCAAATCCAAGTTATCGGGCAAATATTTTTGTTCCTGAAGGTGGCACGAGTGCGACAGCGTTGCTCAACTCAACAAGTGGTAGCATCATTCAAGAGTTGCCATTTTCAATTTCATTGAAAAAATTCCACATTGAGTATCACAGCACTGGAATGCCAAAGTTATTTATGAGTGAAGTACTCATCAAGGACTTAGATACAGGTAAAGAAACAGAAGCAAAAATTAAAGTGAATGAGCCGATGATTCACAAAGGTGTTGCCATTTATCAATCAAGCTTCGAGGATGGTGGATCTAAATTAAAGTTGCGCGCTTACCCAATGCAGGGGGCTGCCAATTCTGTGCAATCAAGTTTTATCGTTAGCGGGGACGTTGGTCAAAGTACCAAGCTAAAGTCCAGTGACGGTACAAGCTATACCCTAGAGTTCAATGGCTTTCGACCAACCAACGTTGAAAACATATCCAATGCATCAGGCCAGGCTGACATCAGAGGAGTTGCCACCCAGGATTCTGACAAAGGATTGAAAAAAGTATTCAGCGATCGTTTGGGCTCAGCTGCAAAAACCAGTAAGCCAGTTGATTTGAAAAACGTGGGGCCATCCGTCCAATATAAATTAAGAGATGCAGCTGGACAGGCTCGCGAATACAGTAATTACATGCAGCCATTGTTCATCGATGAAATGCCAATGTTTATGTTGGGGGTGAGACAAAGTTCAGCGGAAGAATTTAAATATTTACGCATACCGGCGGATGCAAATTTGAGTTTGAATGAGTGGCTGATATTGAGAACTCTTTTGCAAGATCCAGGTGCCCGTCAACGTGCGGTTCAACGCTTTATTGCGACCATCGGTCAGCAATCAGGTTTTGCTGATGCGCCACAAATGTTGACCCAATTAAGAGAAAGCGCTACCAGATCGATTGAATTATTTTCTGGATCAACCGCTTTTGCTGTTGATCAAGCAAAAGAAGCTGGTAACAAGCCGGGTGGTTTTGCTGCTTTAGGCTCATTCATAGATAAAGCTGTTCCAGAAGCAGATCAACAAAAGGCAGCTGAGGTGGTGTTAAAGGTATTAAATGGCGTTATTTGGGAACTTTGGCAAGAGGCTAGAGCTCAGCTCAAGTTATCTCCTGCGAAGAACGATATGGAAAGCCAACGATTTATCCAGGCTGCAACATCTGCATTGTCAGACGTTAATTT
>CAXNHG010000167.1:0-3008 GCA_964202085.1 Polynucleobacter sp.
ATCAGCTGTGTAATTTGAAAACTTGCGTACGTACTTAGCAGCTGTTGCGCCACCATAACCGCCACCAATCACCAAGACTTTGGCATTCTTAGCGTCAATTTTTGTGGAAGCACAACCAACCAGAGTTGTTGCAGCAGCACCCGCACCTAGTAATTGTATAAATTCGCGTCTTTGCATGATCAACTCCCTATTATTTTGTTTTAGCTACTGGTTTTTCAGCAGGCAACGATGCGAAGTAAGCAGAAATTTGTTCGATCTGCTCATCCGTATAACCTTTACTTAATTGATGCATGATCGTGGCTGCTCGCTTACCAGTTTTGTATTCGTTCATTTTCTTGATCATTTCGGCTTTATTTTGTCCCGCTAAACTGGCCATTCCACCTTCAGAATATCCGTCAGTACCGTGACAGGCCGCGCATGATGCGGCCCATTGTTTGATTTGCAAACTTTGGGCATTTGCCAAAGAAGTTGCACCTAATAAGCCAACAAATAGGCTTGCCATCAATACTGATGGTTTTCGAACGAATGATTGCATCATTTCCCCCTTAAGTAACTACTAGATTCTAATTGGATAAAACCTTTTTATATGTTGGGGTTTCACCTTACAGTTAAATGATCTAACTAACTAAATGATTATTCAACAGGGTGGCATTTAAAACAAATGCATATTTCTTATATGGATATGCCAAAAATGCATGGAATCAGTCTCAGTGACTCTTTCTCAGCGCCCTTTTTTATCGAAATTTTGTTGTTTGCAAGGCTATAGCTATTTTTTAGCATGTCTTGCAAGGTCGAATAGATCCAAATCAACCATGAGGCCATAATCTTTTTGAATCACCCGCCCCTGAGAGTTGATCACATAAATTTCAGGCACCCCCCGTCTTTTTCCGATGGCTTTTGAAAGTTCCGGGGTCATCATCACCACTGGGAAGGTGTATTGATTTCTTTTCATGTAATCTTTGACTGATTCAACTCGTCGGTCAACTGAAATGGTCATAATGTTTAATTGCTCAGCGGGTATTTTTTGTCTTAACTGTTGCAGGTATTTATTTTGTGTGCGGCAATACGAGCACCACGTGGCCCACACTTGAACAACCGTGTTTCTTTTAGCCCAATATTCAGATGTGAAGGTTTCACCCTGAGTCGACTGAATCTGACCCAATGGCAAAAGATCACCGACTTCGATCGCATTGACTTGCGATGGCACCAAGATCAACAGCGTGCCTAAAAGCACGATCTGCTTCAGTGTGCGAGCGATAGATTTAACGATGTCTTGCAACACTCTATTCATCAAAAATACCTTACCACCCATCATCTCTCTGATTATCCAAACGCAGTGGATCATTGAATTGAAAAGTCTGACTAAAAAAATTACCTATAAAAATACTTAATCAGCCTAGTTAAAAAAATATGTGAAGCTTTCGGCATTTTCACGGTCGGTGGTCAAAGTGTTTTCAACCTTGCTTTGATCAGCATAGCCCAATGACATGCCGCAGATCAATTGTTGTTCCGGGTTCAGATTTAAATGCTTTGCAATCACCCGGTGAAATTGAGTAAAGGCTGCTTGCGGGCAAGTATCAAGTCCACGGGCCTTGGCTGCCAACATCACGTTTTGCACAAACATCCCATAATCAAACCAACTACCTTGCTGCATGATTCGATCAATCGTGAAGAACACTCCTACTGGAGCGTCGAAGAATTGATAGTTGCGGGCTCCTTGAGCCTTCATCCTATCTTTATCCTCTTTACCAATCCCCAACAAACCATACAAGTCAAAACCCACTTTACGCCGACGGGTTAGATAAGGATCAACCCATTTTGCTGGGTAGTAGTTATATTCTTCGGTGTGTTCTTTGAGTGCGTCAGGATCATTGAAAATACTCATGATTTCATCGGTGATCGCTTGCTTGGCAGCACCTTGAACAACGTGTACCTGCCAAGGTTGGGTATTGGTACCTGATGGTGCGCGGCCAGCGACATTCATGATGTCCAAAATGTCTTGTTTTTTTACTTCTGTTGGTAAAAAAGCACGAATCGAGCGTCTTGCTTTCATGTTTTCATCAATGATTTTGGTGATTTCTGCTGTATTCATTTGCTTTTGACTCTTTTTTATTGGGCAGGCTAGAGGATAAAACAGACTTTAAATCTTCGCTGAGGATTCAAATGCGCATAATTAATGGAATTGGATTGAAAAAACCTGCTTTTTAGGTTCACGAACCTCAATAAATGCTTTTTTTGTCAAAAATCCCTATTTTTGGGTGCTTTAGCCCTATAAAACCTAGTAAAAGCCCTGATTAGATAATCATGTGCCTTTATTTAAATTGTGCGATACTGATGTCGTAGGTCTTCAAGTAGCTTCCGTCGTTTCCATTTTTCAAATGGATGATTCGGTTAGTTGAATCTTCCAGCCCTGCAAAGAAAAGGTGAGGAATCACCACGTTTAATTTTTTTAAGGAATTTCAGTAATGGCAACAGGTATTGTAAAGTGGTTTAACGACGCAAAAGGTTTTGGTTTTATTACTCCTGACGGTGGCGGCGAAGATTTGTTCGCTCACTTCTCAGCAATTCAAGGCAACGGTTTCAAAAGCTTGAAAGAAAACCAGAAGGTTAGCTTTGAAGTAACAACTGGCCCTAAGGGCAAGCAAGCTTCTAACATTAACCCAATGTAATTTGGTGTTATGTTTATAAGAACCCGACTTCGGTCGGGTTTTTTATTGCCTATTTTTTCTCAGCATGTCAGGTAAATAAAAAGGAGCCGAAGCTCCTTTGATCAAGATATATTTATGCACAGATCTTTTAGTTGGCAGATACCTCTACAACGCGCATCGTTCTTGCTTGTTCATTGTTTGGTCGAACGAGCTTGCCTTGGAAATAGACTGATGTTTGAGATAAACCATTGGACAAAATAGTGAATGGGGCTTTGCCGCCGTAAGTATGACCAGTGCCGGCTTCAATTGATTGCATCATTGATTTTCCAGTGGCATCCACCACACAAACAATTTGCCTTG
>CAXNHG010000168.1:0-3004 GCA_964202085.1 Polynucleobacter sp.
TGGGAAATTCGTCGTACCATACGTTCCGGGGTTGCAATTGGTACTTTGATAGCCCCTAAAAGAATATAAGTTGGTTAAGGTTGGGAGAGAACAATGACAGTCGCTGTATACCCAGGAACATTTGATCCCTTTACCAGGGGGCATGAGGATTTGGTTCGTCGTGCATCATCTATTTTTGATGAAGTGGTCGTCGGTATTGCTGATAGTAAAAATAAAAAACCAATCTTTACTCTTGATGAGCGACTTGAAATTTCGCGTGAGGTTTTAAGTCACTACACCAATGTGCGGGTTGAAGGCTTCAGTGGTTTACTAAAAGATTTTGTGAGAAAGAATAATGCTCGCGTGATTGTTCGAGGTTTAAGAGCAGTTTCTGATTTCGAATATGAGTTTCAGATGGCTGGTATGAATCGGTACTTACTGCCTGATGTGGAAACCCTATTTTTAACGCCTTCCGATCAATATCAATTTATTTCTGGAACGTTTGTTCGAGAAATTGCTCTTCTGGGAGGCGATGTGAGTAAGTTTGTATTTCCTTCGGTGGAAAAATGGCTGGCCAAAAAGATTTAATGACATTATTTAGGATATACAAATGGCGCTGTTGATTACGGACGAATGCATCAATTGTGATGTGTGTGAGCCTGAGTGTCCCAATGACGCCATTACCATGGGCTTGGAAATCTACGAAATTGATCCTAATAAATGCACTGAATGCGTTGGTCACTATGATGTGCCCCAGTGTCGTCAAGTTTGCCCGGTAGACTGTATCCCGCTTCATCCTGAGTACGTCGAAAGCAAAGAGCAGTTGATGCAAAAATACAAAAACCTCACTGGTAAATCTAGCTAATTAAGTATTGCTGTGCAGCTCCATGGTGGCTGTACTCACATCGTTCTTTGAAATCAATGGCATGACTTTTAAAAAACAAGACATTGCTCGATCAATATCAATTTTTTCCTCAAGTCGTGGCTTTTTGAGAACATAGTCCGCCACATCTAAATTTCTTTTTTCTTCTTCTGAGTCTCGTGGGTGACCAATACCTAGCCTTAAGCGCCAGTAGTCATTGGTGTTGAGGTGTGCGCTGATGTCTTTTAAACCATTGTGCCCGCCCAGACCCCCCGCCCACTTCAGGCGAGCAACACCAGGCTTTAAGTCAAGTTCATCATGGATGATCAACATTGAATCCGGGCTGATCTTATGAAAGCGACATAAGGCAGCAACAGCTTGGCCGCTTCTGTTCATAAACGTTGATGGCTTCAATAGGTAGGCGTCTTCGGCGCCCAATTTAATTTTAGTGATTTGACCAAAAAATTTAGGGTCATCCTGCCAATTACCCTGGTACAGGCGTGCGATTTCATCTAGCAACCAAAAACCCGCGTTGTGTCGATCTTTTTCGTGTTTGGTGCCAGGATTGCCAAGGCCAACAATTAATTTGAACATATCGCTACTTTAGTCTATTTTTGGGGCGAAAAAAAACCCGCGCAATGCGGGTTTTTCATCAGGTTGAAAAGATTACTTCTTTTCTTCCTTTGGTTCTTTAGCAGTTGTTGCAACAGGTGCTGCTGGAGCAACTGGGGCATCTGTGGTTTCTGCCTTAACGGTCGGAATGCGAGCATTCGCAACCACTGGGTTTTCAACTTCTAGGTGAGGCACTAGTGAAAGACCTTTTGGTAAAACAACGTCTTTAACGTGAATTGCATGACCAACCTCGATCTTGCTCAAATCAACTTGAATAAATTCTGGCAAGTCTGCAGGTAAGCAGGTAACTTCGAGTTCAGTTGCAATGTGACTGATCAAGGCACCGCCTAATTTGACTGCAGGGGCGGCTTCAGCATTCACAAAGTGCAAAGGCACTTTAACGTGAATTTTCTTGTTGATATCTACACGTTGGAAGTCAATGTGCAAAACCAATGGCTTGAAAGGGTGCATTTGATAGTTACGCAAAAGAGCTTTTTGAGTCTTTCCTGCAACTTCAATGTCTAAAATTGATGAGTGGAATGATTCTTTACGCAAAGCGTGAAAAAGTGCATTGTGATCTAGCTCTACAGCTTGAGGGGTTTCAGTACCACCATAAATAATGCCGGGTGTTTTTCCAGCATTGCGCAGGCGGCGGCTCGCACCCGTTCCCTGTACGCTACGTTCGTAAGCGACAACTTTCATATGAACTCCAAATAATTAAAAAATAAAGTCTTTCCTGTTCGCGACCAAACAGGTAAGCCCTCTATTCTATCGTAAAAAGCTTGATTCTTAGGGGAAAATATTAAGAATCAGTAAATAGTGACATCACAGAATCACCAGTGCTGATACGCGAGAGTGTCTCGGCCAGTAATGGGGCTGTAGATAAAACTCTGATTTTATTGAGTTTTTTGGCTTCCTCGTTGAGGGGGATGGTGTCGGTCACTACGACCTCATCCAAAGCGGACTCGGCAATGCGGCCAACAGCTCCGCCCGATAGAACTGGGTGGGTACAGTAGGCCACCACACTCTTAGCGCCGCGCTCTTTGAGAACTTGAGCTGCCTTGCAAAGCGTGCCACCGGTATCAATCATGTCGTCCATGATCACGCAGTGACGGCCTTCAACTTCACCAATCACATGCATTACTTCAGAAACGTTTGCTTTTGGACGGCGTTTATCGATGATGGCTAAATCACAGTCCAATTGTTTGGCCAGGGCTCGTGCTCGAACAACCCCACCAACGTCCGGAGACACCACCAATAAATCAGGCCCTTTTTTACTCTGAAGATCCGTCAAAAGAATCGGTGAGGCGTAGATGTTATCAACCGGGATATCAAAAAATCCCTGGATTTGGTCGGCATGCAAATCCATGGTTAAGACACGGTCAACTCCGGCAACTTGCTGCAGCATATTCGCCACTAGACGGGCTGAGATTGCAACGCGGGCAGATCTAGGTCTCCTGTCTTGGCGGGCATAACCAAAGTAAGGGATCACTGCAGTAATTCTGCCTGCAGATGCTCGCTTTAATGCATCAACCATGATCATTAGTTCCA
>CAXNHG010000169.1:0-3000 GCA_964202085.1 Polynucleobacter sp.
AAACTCCCGGTGGCTGATGTGAAAGCTTTTTCAATTGACGATGCAAGCACCACTGAAATTGATGATGCGTTTTCTGTGAGTGGTATTGAAATCGAAGGTATTGGTCAATGTCATCGTGTTGGTGTTCACATCGCTGCACCGGCTTTGGCGATTCATCGTGGCAGCGCACTGGATGAAGTTGGTCGGAAAAGATTGTCAACGGTTTATTTTCCTGGTGGCAAGATCACCATGTTGCCAGATGAAGTGATTCAAGTATTTTCTTTGCACGCAGCAGAGTCAGCATCGCTTGATTTACCTTTAAGACCTGCAGTGTCTTTGTATATCACTTTGAATAGTGCGGGTCTTCCAATCTTAGAGGGTGAACATGCGCCGGTCACCAAGGTTGAAAGAGTGCCCATGGCATCAAATCTTCGTTTGGATGATTTGGAGCATTTGGTCACTGAAGAGTCTTTGCTTGATTCTAAAAATGAAGCCGCGATTCCTTATCAAACTGAGCTGAATATTCTTTGGCAGTCTGCAAAAAAGTTACATGCCAAGCGTCAAGAGCAGCGTGTGATGAATGGCTTAAAGGAAGAGTCCCTGGGTTTACCTGATCCGCAAGCCTTGCTGCGCGACTTTAATTTCAAGGTCACTGATGACGTGGTTGAAATCATGCCTCGTCTACGAGGTTCGGTGTTGGATTCGATCGTTGCTGAATGGATGATTTACTGCAACAGTACGTGGGGCAATCAATTGGCCAGTCACAGTGTGCCTGGAATTTATCGTGCACAAAAGGGCTGGGGCCCTCATCGCACGCGCATGCAAACAATGCCTGGACCACATGAGGGCTTAGGGGTAGAAAATTACGCTTGGTGCACCTCACCGTTAAGACGTTATGTTGATTTGGTCAATCAATGGCAATTGATTGCCATGGCGCAGCACGGTGTAACTGCAAAGTTAGTGGCACCCTTTAAGCCGAAGGATGCCGATTTGATGGCAATTGTAGCAGATTTTGATGGCACGTATGCCGCTTACGGTGAACATCAAAATCAAATGGAAAGTTATTGGTGTTTGCAGTATTTAAAACAAAAAGGTTTGCCTTGGAGGGGTGTTGTGAGACATCTCAAAGAAGGGCAGTCAAGGGTTGAAGAAATTCCATTGCGTTTGAGTGTTCCAGAATTGGCAGAACAAGTTAGAGGTGCTATAGCTGAAGTTGAAGTGATCAATATTGATTTCTTGACTCTTGTAGCAAGTGTGCGGTATTTGGGTTTAATACAATCTAATTCAATTGGAAATGAAGAATTAAATGAATTTGAAGATTCAGACAATCCACAAGATACTGATTCATTAGAAGCGGTTCCTGAAAATGATGTCAAGCCAAGCACCACTGAATAAGTTTTTAAATATCGATGGGCTAAATTGGAAAAAGCCAATGGTTTATGCCCTGCTTGCTTCATTGATATTGCATGCAGTTCTATTGGCGTTTAAATGGCATGCTGAGTCCGAGCAAGAGCGACGCTTAAAAACCCCACTGAGTGTGGTGTTGGTAAATGCCAGTAGCCCAACGGCACCCACCAATTCAAACCGATTGGCTCAAGTTAATTTAAATGGCGGTGGTGAGCTAACAGAGGGGCAGGCAAGTGCACTGCGCCGCGCCGATCCAAAACTGGCCGAGCAGTTGGAAAAAATACAGGCAGACCAAAAGCGATTACTTTCGCAAATGAACGCTGGACGAGAAAATCAAGCCAGTACCTTGCAAGGTAAAAATTCTTTGGCCGCATCAGAGGCTGATCCACTTGAAGCAGAATTGGCAAAGCGTCTGCAAAAACAAGGGCAGCAACCAAGGCGTGCTGCAGTGACAGCGACCAGTGCTAAGGCGGTAGTATTTGCACAGTACTACGATGCCATGCGTCGTCAAATTGAGGCGCACGGTACAACTCACTTCCCAAGGGTTGGAGGCAAAGCTTTATACGGTAGTTTGGTGTTGATGGTCAGCGTTGATCAGCGTGGCAGACTCAGTAAAGAGGGCATCACAGTGATGAAGTCTTCTGGTAATCAAGAGTTGGATCGCCAAGCGATTGCCATCATTCAATCTGCCGCGCCTTTTGGGCGATTTACAGATGCGATGAGACAGCAAATTGATGTTTTAGATTGGGTATCAACCTTTGACTTCACCAGAGATGGTGGTGAACTAAGGTTAGATTTGAAAAATTGATACACTGATTTAAACAGATAAACACCATGAGCCAAGTAATGACTGATCAAGTGAACCCCAAAGATTATCCCGGCAAAGATGCCTATGCGGTGATTGGGAATCCTATTGCGCACAGCAAGTCACCCTTGATTCATGAGGTATTCGCCAAGCAAACCAATCAGGCAATATATTACGGCCGAATTTTTTCAGAGCTCAATGATTTTAAAAAAACAACTCAAGAATTTTTTGAGCGCGGAGGTAAGGGGCTGAATGTCACAATCCCTTTCAAATTACAAGCCTATGAGTTGGCCCAACATAGAACGCCGCGTGCGCAGTCTGCACAAGCTGCAAATATGTTGTGGATGGAGAGCGGTCAATTGTGGTGTGATAACTCTGATGGCGAAGGGTTGACGCGGGACTTGCGACGCTTACTCAAACAGCGCGGTTCCTCTTTGAGCGACATCAATGTGTTGCTCTTGGGTGCCGGTGGGGCGGCTCAAGGAGTGATCGAGCCTCTGATAGACGCTCGTGTTGCAAGTGTCAGCATTGCCAATCGCACTCATGAAAAAGCCGAAGTATTGGTACGGCAATTTTCAAGGGCGGCGTCTGAAGCCAAAATCACTTTAAAGGCTGTGTCTTTGGCTGAGCTCACTGATCCCCATGCTCATCCTCATGCCCCATATGATTTGATCATCAATGCGACGGCCACTGGCTTAGGGGATGCATCCCCGGTTTCCAAAGATGTTTTGCGGGCGATCATTCATCCTGATGCTTTGGCCTATGACATGGTCTACGGTAAAGAAACATGTTTTATGCAAGATGCCAAA